>NZ_JCALCN010000050.1:0-1750 GCF_059812345.1 Mycobacterium sp. NGS59 | reverse complement strand
AGCCGATCCCGTCTGTCGGTCCGCGTAGCGGACCGTGTTTGTCGTAGGCGGGGTTTATCGTGAGGCTCATGCAGTACCGGTCGACACGTAAATCGGTGTTTTCGGTGAAGTACCACGTGATTTGGTGCCCGAAGTACCGCCGTGATGTGTTGCGTGGGCCAATCCAGAAGCGGTTGAAGCAGATCATCGGAGAGGTGGTCGCCGAGTTTAACGGAATGGTGATTGAGGTCGAGACGATGCCCGATCATGTGCATCTGCTCGTCGAGCTGCCACCGCAGGTGGCGGTGTCAAAACTCGTTCAGATTCTGAAAGGGCGCTCGTCGCGGCGTCTTCGGCAGGAGTTCGCGCATCTGGGGCGGATGAAGTGTTTATGGTCCCCGTCCTGGTTCGTTTCCACCGTGGGTGGTGCGCCGTTGGAAGTGGTCAGGCGATATGTGGAGAACCAGAAAGTCGCCGCCGCGCGCCAGGGGAAGGTGGCGTAGCGGTGGCGCACCGGTACCGGCTGTATCCCACCGGTGAACAAGCGGCGTTTATGCTGGCCAGGCACTGTGCTGATGCCCGTTATGTGTGGAATCTCGCTGTGGAGCAGTTCAATTGGGGCCGTGCCGGGTGGTCCGCGCCGGGACCAGCTGCCCGGCAGAAACAACTCGCCCAGGCGCGGCAAGCGTTCGAATGGCTAGCGGCCGGGTCGTCGTCGGTGCAGCAGCAAGCGTTGCGGGACTTCGACCGCGCCGCGGCGGCGTACTTTGCCGGCACCCACCGGCGGCCGACATGGCGCCGCAAGTTTTTCGACGAGGGATTCTGTGTCCGCGATAGCCGCGTCGAGCTGATCAATGGCAAGTGGGCGCAACTGTTTGTACCCAAGCTCGGGTTCGTGAAGTTGCGGCTGTCCCGCCCGCTGCCGTCCGGCAAACTGGGCATGGCCCGGATCACCTGTAAGGCGGGCCGCTGGCATGTGGCGTTCCCTGCCCCACAACCGTCGGTCGCTGCCACGCAGGACAGAGATGGGCGCGCGGTCGGTATCGACCGGGGCGTGAAAACCACGCTGGCGCTCTCGGACGGCACGATGCTGCGGGCACCGATCATGCGTAGCGGCGAGCAGAAGAAGCTCGCCAGACTGCAGCGTCAGCTTGCCCGCTGCCGCAGAGGCAGTGTCCGGCGTGGCAAGGTGAAAGCCCGGATCGCGCGGCTGCACGCCGAGGTGGCTGATCGGCGCCGGGACTGGGTCGAAAAGACCACCACGCGGATCGCTGCCACTTACGGTGTGGTGGCCGTGGAGAAACTCGCGACCCGCAACATGGTGCGGGCACCGAAGCCTAAACCCGACCCCGACAACGAGGGTCACTACCTGCCGAACGGGAAAGCCGCGAAAGCCGGTCTGAACAAAGGGATATACGCGAACTGCTGGGGTGTGATCGCCCAGCGGCTCGACCACAAGATGTCCGCGTCCGGCACCGCACTCATCGTGGTGCCGGCCGCGTACAGCAGTCTGGAGTGCCGCAACTGTGGACACAGCGTAAAGGAAAACCGCAAGAGCCAAGCGGAATTCCAGTGCGTGAGATGTGGCCACCAAGACCACGCGGACCTTCAGGCAGCCACCACCATCCTCGCCCGGGCTACCACGCCCGCGCACACCTCCGGGCCGGAGGCAACACCCGCACCCGCGGGTGTGCTCGCGCAAGCGAGAAGACCCGATGACGCGCAAGCGGCATAGGGAATCCCGCGATCTTCAGTCGCGGGAGAAGGTCAA
>NZ_JCALCN010000005.1:0-261931 GCF_059812345.1 Mycobacterium sp. NGS59 | reverse complement strand
GGGCGGCGCCTTTCCAAGAATTCATCAAGGCGGACACGTCAAACTCATAGAAAGCGCCAAAGCTAGACCAAAGGGGAGAGATCATGGGGATGATCACCGCAGAACGCAGCAGGGACGAACTGCTCTTCGGCAAGAAGGCGGCACAACCTCAAGCGGCCGTCCGTCCTCCGATTACCGGACCGTCGGTCTGGAACCGGGACAGCCTGCACGCCTGGGACTACATGATCGCGGTGGGACCGCGCCAGATCGAAGCCTTCCTGGACATCCGCAACCGGCTGCGCCGTCGTGGCCGCCGGCTGGACACCATCGTGGCGTCGGACTTCCGGCAGCCGGAGCTGGTGGAGGTCGCCCGCGCCATGCGGCACTGCCTGCGCCTGGGGCCGGGCTTCTGCGTGCTGCGCGGTCTGCCCCTCGAGGGCTGGACGGACGAGGAACTCTCGATGCTCTACTGGGGTCTGGGCACCTACCTGGGCGGCCCGCAGCCGCAGAACCGCCAGGGCGACCGCGTCTACCTGGTTCAGGACACCGGGCAGACGGTCGGGGAGGCACGCGGCTCGAAGACGAACTCGGCGTTGATCTTTCACACCGACTCGGCGTGCGCCTACGCCGGCAGCCGGCCCGACATCCTGGGGTTGTTGTGCCTGCGTAAGGCGGTGTCGGGCGGTGAGTCGCTGATGGTCAGCGGCCACAGCGCCTACAACGCACTGCTTGCCACCGACCCCGGACTGGTCGACGAGCTCTACGGGCAGTTTTGCTTCGATCGCTCGCACGAGACCCAGCCGGGTGAGGACCCGATCACCGAGGGCGCGATCTTCACCGACACCACCGACGGTGTCCGGATCCGCTACAACCGCCTGCACATCGAACTCGGCCACTACCGCGGCGGCCGCCCGCTCACCGACCGGCAACGCCAGGCGCTCGACGCCTTCGACCGTGCCCTGACCGACCCGGCCAACGCCGTCGAATTCACGCTGCAACCCGGTGACGTCCTGTTCGCCGACAACTACACGACGCTGCACAACCGCCGCGCTTTCGTCGACGCGCCTGACGTGCGGGCCCGGCGCTGCCTGGTGCGGCTGTGGCTCGCCGGAGAACCGCGCAACTAACCGTCGACACGGCCAGCTGACCGGCCTAGATTCACGCTGTGATCTCCATTTAGAAAGCGCCAAGGTCCGCGCGGCACGCTGCCAGGAGCAGCAGAACAGGCACGGGGGAGAGGCAGACATGTTGAGGCGGTTGGCCGAATTCACCGTGCGGCGACCCAAGCTGGTGCTCGCGGCCGTGCTGGTCCTGCTCGGCATCAGCGTCGTGCTCGGCGGCTCGGTGTCCGACAAGCTCGGCACCGGCGGCAACACCGATCCCGCGTCGGAGTCCTCGCAAGCCGAGGACTACATGAACGCGCAGTTCGGCACGAATCCGAATCTGGTGATTCAGCTGCTGCCGCGCGAAGGCACCGTCGACAGCCCCGAGGTCGCGACGGTGCGCGATCAGGTGCTTCGTCTCGTCGCGTCCGAGCCGAAAGCCAGGATCACCAGATCCTTCGGCGACGAGGGGGCCTCGGACCTGCGCAGCAAAGACGGCCGTTCCGGACTCATGCTCGTGCATGTCGGTGGGACCGCCGACGAGGCCGCCGAGACCGCCAAGCGGATCATCGCCGATCTGCCCCATGACGGGAACGTCGCGGTGCGCGCCGGTGGCGGTCTGGGGGTGCAGCAGGAGATCCGCGACAAGGTCAAACAAGATCTCAAGACCAGCGAGAGCATCGCGGTGCCCGTTTCGCTCGCCGTGTTGGTCGTCGTGTTCGGCGGTCTGATAGCCGCGGCGCTGCCCGTGGTGGTCGGAGTCGTCTCGATCGTCTCGACGCTGTCGGTGTTGCTGCTGATGACGGCGATCACCGATGTGTCGGTGCATGCCCTGACAGTCACCACCGCCTTCGGTCTCGGATTGTCCATCGACTTCGGCTTGCTGATGGTGTCGCGGTTCCGCGAGGAACTGGCCAACGGCAAAGAGCAACATCCCGCCATCGTCGCCACCGTGACCACCGCCGGCCGGACCATTCTGTTCAGCGCGGCAACGGTCACCCTGGCGATGACCAGCCTGCTGGTCTTCCCGACCTACTTCCTGCGATCCGTCGGTCTTGCGGCCACGGCCACCGTGTTGCTGTCGGCGTTCGCCGCGATCGTCGTCCTGCCCGCGCTGCTGGCTCTGCTCGGCAAACGCGTCGACTCGCTGTCGATCATCCGCCGCAAGGTGGCGCCCTCAGCCGACTCCCTGTTCTGGCGGCACTTCGCCGAACTGGTGACGCGCAAGCCGCTCATCTACGCCCTGCCGGTCGTCGCAATGCTGCTGGGACTGGGCATTCCGTTCCTCAACGTCGAATTCGCCACGCCCGACGAGCGAGCGTTGCCGACGAACTCTAGCGCGCGGTTGGTCTCCGAGTCCTTGCAACGCGACTTCGCGCTGGACCCCTCGCAGGCGATCACCCTGGTCACCCGCAAAGACGCCGGCGCGCTGCAGACCCTCGCCCCCGACATCTCGCGTATGAACGGCGTCGTGCTCGTCACCGGTCCCATCGGCAGATTCGAGCACGGCCAGGCGGCCGGACCGACGCCGGCGGTGTCCGGGCCGAGCTACGCGATCGTCTACCTGTCGGTGCAGGCCGATTCGGACACCGCACAGCACGTCGTCCGTGACATCCGGGCCAAGATCACCAACCGTCAGATCGAGGTGGGCGGTCCGACCGCGACGCTCATCGACAGCCTCAGCTCCATCGGCGCCAAGCTCCCACTCGCGATAGGTCTGATCGCGGTGGCCACCTTCATCCTGCTGTTCCTGTTCACCGGCAGCGTCGTGGTGCCGATCAAGGCGCTGATGCTGAATCTGCTTGTGATGAGCGCGGTCCTGGGGATCATGGTCTGGGTCTTCCAGGAAGGGCATTTGGCCGGGCTGCTGGGAATCACACCGGCGCCGCTGAACCTGTCCATGGTCGTGCTGCTGTGCGCGATCGCATTCAGCTTGTCCGTCGACTACGAGATCTTCCTACTCAGCCGCATCAAGGAAGCCCGCGACTCCGGGCTTTCGAATACCGCGTCCACCGTCATCGGATTGGGCCGGGTGGGCCGGATCGTCACCAGTGCCGCGTTGTTGTTGACGATCACCCTCGTCTCGTTCGCCAACGGATTGTCGTTCATGAAGATGTTCGGCATCGGCACCGCGCTGGCCGTGGTGATCGACGCGACGATCATCCGCGGCGTGGTCGTGCCTGCGTTCCTGCAGGTCGCCGGCGACCTCAACTGGTGGGCGCCAAAACCGTTGCGGTGGTTGCACTCTCGCATCGGCATCAGCGAGGCGCCGTCCGCGGAAGTCATCGAGACCCCGGCCACGGCGGCCGTCGCCCCGGCCCCGGCTGCACCCGCGGCCCCGTCGGCCCCCGCCCCGGCGGGTCCCCCCGAGATGCCGGTTGGCGTTCCTGCGCGGGTGCCCCAGGAACCCGTCGTGGTCGGGCGCTCCGCGGCGTCCAGCGAGATCGAGGTCATCCCCGGACAGCATCTGGTGGCCAACGTCAACGGCACAGTGATCGTCGTGGCGCACCGCGAGCGGTCGCCGTTGTCTCAGCACTCGCTGGCCGCCAAGCAGATGGCCGCATTGTCCGACATGGTCGGACGGTCCGACCCGCAGAAGCTGGTCAGCGCGTTCCAGAAACTCGCCAAGGAGCCCTGGGACCACACGCTGGTCGACATCGGGATCGTGATGCCGACAGCGACGGGTCTGGAGATCCTGCTGTGCGGCAGTGTCACCGTGGCACTCGACGACGGCATGGGTCAGACGGTGTTGCGTGGCCGCGGACGCTTGGTGCACAGGTCGGTGCCGGTACCGGTCGTCGCGGCCGTCATCACGGTCGACGAATTCATCGCCAGGCCGCGCGCTGCAGCCGAGGGACAGGGCGTGTACAAGCTCTCCGGCGGGACCGTGCCGGGACAAGGTGCCGTCCTGTGGTCGAGGCGGGACGCGCCGGCGGTGCCCCCGCACCGCCCCGAGCCCGCCCGCTTCGAGAACGTGCCTGCCGCCCCGATGGACCATGCGCCGCAGCCGAAGCGCTGGGTCTCCCTCGACGACAACTCCCGCTTCGAGATCGACCGGGACTGCGTAATCGGTCGGGATCCGCACGGGTCGGAAGCTGCGCAGCAAGGACTTCGTCCCGTGCGCATCGACGATCACTCCGGTGAGATGTCACGAGCCCACGCCGAAGTGCGCATCGTCAACGGCGAAGTGTTCATCGTCGACACGAATTCCACCAATGGAGTGTTCGTGCGCGAACAGCCACAGCTGCGCTGGTCCAGGCTCACCCCGTGGGAGCCCGTCGTCTGGCGGCCGGGCGCGTACGTCCAGGTCGGCGGGCGGATTCTCCGGTTGCACGAGACGACCGCGGACGCCTTGCAGCGCGGACCGCGGGTCAATGTGCATCACGGTGTGCCGGGACGTCCACACTCGGGACGGGCGGATGTCGGCAGATAGGTTCGCGGGCAGGGGATTTGGGTGGTTCTAGCCGTCCGGACTCTCGGCAGGTCGCGGCCATCGGGGCAGAGTCGAGGTCTTGCGTGGGGGATTAGTCTCTTAACAGGTAGTTGCACCACGCGTACTGTCGTCGCTTCAGGAAGAGGGTGAGTGCGTTGGCCATCCGCTTGATAACTGCATCAACCATGGTGGTAGCGGCGTGCGCGTTGCCGATCGTGCCGACGGCTCACGGCCAGGGCGGTCGCTTCCCGCTGCCCGAGAAGCCGTGCAATCTACCGACGGCGCGCAGCCTGATCATCTGGCAACGCGCCCCCAGAATGGACGACACCGCGACTTTCGCCCCCGAGTCCGACCTGTACAACTGCCGGATCACGCTCGAGACGTGGCGTGCCGGCCAGCCCTCTGGTCCTGGCTACTGTTCCAAAATCGCGTGGTCCCTTGACAATCCGAACTATGTCACCGGGGTGACGCCCGCAGCCCCACTGAAGAAGGTCATCGACCAGGTAGGCGACTGCGCAGGCGCCTAGGGGGGCGCTATCAGTCGCGTTTCGTCTCATAGCGCAGCAGGACCGTGCCACACGGGAAGGTGCGATTCTCCAACAGTCGCAACGAGATCCATGACGGCAGGGCCGGGAAGAACGGGGTGCCGCCGCCCACGGCGGTAGGCGCAACCACGATCCGGTATTCGTCCACCAGCCCGGCCTGCACGATCGGTGCGGCCAGGGTTGCACCGGCCACCTCCAGCCTGCCGTCTGTTTCGGCTTTCAGCTTCGTCACCACCTCGACCGGGTCGCCGCGTTCCAGGCGGGAGTTCCAGTCGACGGACTCCAGCGTGCGCGTGAACACCACCTTGGACATGTCGCGCCAGATCCGCGCGTAGTCGACGATCAAAGGGGTGGCGTCCGGGGACTCGTCTGCGGTCGGCCAGTACGCGGACATCAGTTCGTAGAGGCGTCGGCCGTAGAACGACAGGGCGGTCTCTCGCGCGAAGTCGTTCCAGTACTGGTGCAGTTCTTCGCTCGGCTCGGACCAGTCGATGTTGCCGTGCGCGTCCGCGATGTAGCCGTCCACCGACACGTTGAAGCCATAGATGAGTTTGCCCATGCAGATCAGACTGCCCCGGCGGACGAAAATCATCGCGGCGCCACTAGATTGCGCGGTCCGAACTTGTCATACCTCGCTGCGATGATGAGGTTATGTCGTCGTCTCCCGTCGTGAGTCCGCGTGAGCGTCTGGATACGTTGGTCGAGGAACTGGCGGAGTTGGCCGGTCAGCGCAACGCCATCGATGGGCGCGTGGTGGAGATCGTGGCCGAGATGGAGCGCGACGAGTTGTGCGGGCCCACCGGTGCGCGTTCGGTGGCGGCGTTCGTGGGCTGGAAGCTGGCTTTGTCTTCGGCGACCGCGCACACGCTCACCACGGTGGCGCGCCGGCTCGAGGAGTTCCCGCGTTGCGCCCAAGGAATGCGGGAGGGTCGGCTGTCGCTGGATCAGGTCGGGGTGATCGCCGCGCGCGCCGGGGAAGGATCTGACGAGCACTATGCGCAGTTGGCAGCGGTGGCCACGGTCGGCCAGTTACGCACCGCGGTCAAGCTCGAACCGCGCCCCGAGCCCGAGCCCGCGCCCGAACCGACGCGACCGGTGATCACCAAGACCTGCGATGAGCGGTTCACCTGCTGGCGGATCAAACTGCCGCACTTGGATGCGGCGACATTTGACGCCGCGCTGACTGCGCATCGGGAAGCTCTGGTCACCGAGTGGAAAAACGATCACAGCGACGGCGACCCCGATCTGCGCCCGCCGCTGCCCGGTAACGGAGAGGCGTTTATGCGGCTGGTCGAGGCCGGCTGGGACACCGAGGCCGCCCGCCGTCCGCATGGGCAGCACACCACCGTGGTGGTGCACGTCGATGTCGCGCAGCGCGCCGCCGCTCTGCATCTGGGGCCACTGCTCAGCGAGGCTGAACGCCAGTATCTGAGTTGTGACGCCACCTGCGAGGTGTGGTTCGAACGCGACGGCGAGCCCATCGGCGCGGGCCGCACGACTCGGGTGATCAATCGGCGGCTGCGCCGGGCGCTTGAGCACCGCCATCCCACCTGTGCGGTGCCCGGGTGCGGGGCCACCCGGGGTCTGCATGCCCATCACCTTCGACATTGGGAAGACGGCGGGCCTACCGAGCTGTTCAACCTGGTGCTCGTGTGCCCCTATCACCACCGAGCCCACCACCGCGGGTTGATCACCCTCACCGGACCCGCCGACAGTCTGGTGGTCACCGACAGTGACGGGCGGGCGCTGAGCTCGGGATCCCTGGCGCGTCCGCCCAACGAGCCTCCGCCCGACGTCCCGCCGTGGCGGGGGCCCCACGGCGAACGCGCCGACTGGTGGTGGTACCAACCCTACGAACCACCGGCCACCGCAACAGAAGCTAAACAGGCTGAGACTTAGCGACGTTGCGCTGACCACGATTCGTTGTTGTTGCCTGATCTCAAGGGTCCTCAATAACCCAGCGCTGTAACGCAATTCGTCACGGTGACGAAATAACAGTGGAGGGCGGCAGCGCCCGCGCAGGACCGGCGCGGGTCATCCGGTGCGTTGGGAGGCCGCCGCAGCCAGACTGTCGCACTCTGATGACGACGGAAGGGTGACGCCCGGCCATTGGCGGCTGCGGATTGAGACAGTCGGCGACACAGGCAGTAGAGCTCAGTTGGCTCTGCACCAAGCTGCGGGTTGCACGGCAGCAGTCCAGTGGCGAATCTTCAGGCATTGCAGGACAACTCCATCGTCTGCCCACGTAGTCGATTTGCCGATAAGCGACATTATGTCAACTAACTACGTCCTATTGCACTGCACCCCAATTGTTTTCATTCGACGACGCGCTATCCCGAGAGCTGGGCATCACAGATCTAGGACGAAGCGCAGTGCTTGGTTGATGGCTTGTATCTGTTCTGGACTAATCATTCCCTGGCGAGATGACAGTCGTTCGACGGAGACCACCCGCAGTTGGTCGCAGCGCGCGTAGGAAGTGTGGCCCAAACCGGTGCTCGCTGGCTCAAATTCGACGTGGCTTCGCAGGCCGTAACCAGTGGTCGTGATCGGGACGACGACCACTAAACCGCCCGGTCCGTTGTTGAGAATGTCGACCGACACCACCACCGCCGGTCGGCGAAAGGCTGGCTCGTGTCCGACTGGCTGGCCGAGATCGACGTGGTAGACCTCCCCTCGCCAGATCAAGCCAGTGCGTCCCACTCGTGACGCTCGGCCAGGTATTGCTCCCACAGTTCGGGGTCGTTGCGCAGGCGCTGGTAATCCCCATTGAGCCCGCGCAGGAATTCCTGCCTCTCCAAGGCGTCGATGGCTGCGTGCACGACGTCGACGACAGCGGTTTGACGAGCCTTGGCTAGAGATTGCAGCCGCTCAGAATCGGAACGGCGGACTCGGACAGTTGTGGTTTCTGCTGCCATAAAGCCAGTGTAGATGAATTGTAGACATAGGCATGGCGGCAGGCTTCGAGTGCTACCGACCCGTGCTCTGCTGCTTGGGCAGGACGACGCCCAGATTCCAGATCTAGGACTCGGTGGCGATCGCTGGCTTGCCCCGGCGAGGAATACGGCGAGATCAAATATGGCGGGTTACCGGTAAAGCTTGCCGTGTTGCGCTGCGGCAGCGCTCAAAGATCGAGGACGTTGCGCTGCGGCAGCGCTCAAAGATCGAAGACGATGCGCAACGCCGCATCAACGCGGCGCATCTCGTCGAAGCTGAGGAACCCGATGCTCGTGCCGAGTCGGCCCGGGTCGACCGCCGCGGCCTGCTCAGCAAGTACCCGGGTATTCACGCCACCGATCTGAACCTCGGGACGGAAGCTTGCGGCACGAGCCGACGTAGACGTTGGCGCAACCAGCCAGGTTGACCGAGGCAGCTGATCTGACTGGACGACGACGGCGTAGCGGGAACCCGACAGCTCGTGACCGCGACTCCCCCGTGGGGCATGCAACGGAAAGACCTCACCACGCACGCAGCGTCTCCATATCGCGCAGCACCTGCATTGCCTCTGCGCGATCGGACTCGTCTTCGGCAAGACTTTCCGCCTCGGCGCGAATCGCCGCGGCGGCCTTCCGTCGTGCCGCCTCGATGAGGGCAGATCGAACGGCCGCGGACACGGCCGTGCCATCTTTGGTCAAGACCTCCAGCGCCTTCGATGTGTCGTCGTCCGGCCGGAAGGAAATCGTGTCAGCCACAGCAACAGCGTACGACGTTTTGTATGACAGTCGGCGCACTCGGCAAGAAGCCGCGCAGCAACCGAATTCGCCACGGCCCCTGCTTGTCAGTCCAGATCGAAGGCGTGCTGAATCGCCGATGTCAGCGATTCCTCTTGATCAGGAAGAAAAAACCCGATCTGGCGGCCCAGGGCCGTGACCGGGATCGTGACAATGTCGTCGACGCTGACAACGGAATCTTTCTCGAGCCCGTTACGCACACCTACTGGAACTTCGGTCGACAGGCCGCGAGCTGTTCCGGTGATCGGTGCCACGGTGACTCTGGTCAGGTGAGGCCGCACGAGTTCCCGAGTGAGGATCAGAACCGGCCGAGCCTTATCGAGTTGGGCGAGGTGAATTGGCCTCAACCGATATCCAACTCGAAGGTAGAGGTATGTGCAGCGAGCGCATCGAAGTCATCGTCGGCCGTGGTCCGGGTGGCCAGAATCGCCGCATCGCGGGCGGCGATAAGCCGGCGTCGCTCACGTTCGAGCGCTTTGAGTACAAACGATGCACGGCTCTCAACGTGCCGCTGGTCCACTTCCCTGTCAATGAAATCGACGACCTCGTCCGGAAGCCGAACGGCGATCTGTTTGCTCATCGCGCTATGGTACCGATGTGGGATGCGAAACGTTACCACTGATTGACGCGTAGACGCTTGCCAGCCGACGTTTTCTCGGATGGGTCGGATACCGCCCGAGGAGGATCACCGTTGAGGTGTCCAGGATCCCCTGGCTCGAAGCTGTTGTCCCCAGCGACGAGTCGGTCAGATCGTCGATGGCGCGTCGGAGCGCGTCTGGACGCTCACCTGTGGGAGATTCTTGCGGCGACGAATGAGTTCGGCTGAGCCTGCGCTGGATCGCGGCAGCGGGCGGAGCTCCGCCAACACCGCCGCCGGCTTCCGATAACCGCTCCCCGCTCGGCGGCTCAGAGTTCCTTGGACTGCTTGCCAGCCCGGCCGGCGGCTAGCGACCCGGTTGGATTACGTTGCCGCCGTTGGCTTTCGACGGAACGGCAAACGCGCTTCTGCACCCGCTTGCCGTGCTTCGACAAAACGGACGGTCGGATTGTGGGGCCGACGGGCAGCGTGTCGGCCCCGACGGGCGTCGTGTCGGCCCTCTGATCCGTCTTGACGCCCAGCAAGTAATTGGAGAACTCTCCGACAGTCGCTAGCGCGCTGATGAACTCGGCATCGTCGTAAGGATTGCCGCGCGGTCCGAAATGTGTCGCGAGTCGTCGTACAAGTCGTCGCTCGCGCAGGAACGGAATCAGATGTACCGCGACCACGCAGAAAACCAGCCCGAAGACGGTCGAGACGATTGCCGCGGTCTGCAGCCAATTGCGTACGCCCATACCCAAAAGGGGTACCAATGTGACACCCGCCAGGAGGTAGAAGGACCCGTACACCGGCGACCACGCCGTCGCCAGACCGGCCGGGTCGGCTAGCCGCGTGACAGAACCGGCCGGTGCTGACGGACGGAACCGCCTCGAGATGAGATACGCCGCAACGCCTCCGTACAGAGCCGCGCCAACCACCGGAACGATTGCGAGAGAACAAAAGTCGCCGGTCCACGGACTGCTGCTGAGGTTGCGTCCCAGCCACGCAACCAAACCCTGTGCCCACGGGCACCGGTGGTAGAGATCCAGGATCGGCTGCCTCAGCCAGACGTAAAACAGCAGTGCCGCCGCCCCACCGGCGACAAAGATCAGCAGTGTGCGCACCAGCACGGCCTTGCGAGCGCGTATCCATGACCGTGACGCGCGAAACAACTTGTTGAGAGTAGCAATTGGCGATCGCGTGTTCGGGGCAAAGTTGGCGACGACCACCACCGATGCCACCAGCAACACCAGACAAATCACTCCGACACTTGCTTCGCCCGGGGCCTTGGCGTTCGTAGGCTGCGTGGCACCGGCTGTCGCGTAGGCGATCAGTGGAATGTACAGGCCGAGTAACGCCGCCCCGTGTACCAACGAGCGCGTCCGCAACGTGGCGAACACCAGAAGTGTGAGCAGCGCCGTGATCCCGACGGTCGGCACCAACTTGCCCACAAAGCCTGGCAGATCCGTAAGCAGCGACAGCGCAGTCAAAGTCACGCCGAGTGCCAACATCAAGGTGGCCAGAGTTCTGGCGACGGGGCTTCGACTGGACAAACTCGTCAGCGTCCAATACGGCAGAGCGATGAAGCCACGAGCCACCCTGGTCACCGGTGCGGCGAAACCCAATCCGGACCTCTCGGAGCTCAGTGCTGTCAACGCAGTGGCGGCCGCGGTCGCGGTGGTACGAATCATCAGATCGCTCGGCATCTGACCGGCCAGAGCTTCCTGTCCGATGCGCGAGTCGGCAAACAGCGTGAGCAACCGATAACCGTCAGGCGGCCGGCCGCCGTCACCGTCTCGGTGAAGGGAATCAAACTGATTGATGAATTCGGCGGTCTCTGCCCCGGTCGCCCCATCTTCGCGATCGTCGAGAATCGTCGTGGCCAGCCACGGGACATCCTCTGCGGCTGTTGCGATTTGGAAACCGTACGCGGCAAGGCTGGCGAGATTGACCATCGGCTCGTCACTGCCGGCGAGGGCCCGTTTCACGTCCGTGATCGCGTCCGTACGCAATCGCCCCAGCTTGCTTGGCGCCTCGTTGGCAGGTGTGGGTTTCGCGAGGGCGACATAGAGCTCATCGTTCGCAAACGCCCGCTCGGCTATATCGTCGACAATCTGTTCGGCGCTACCGTTTTGCCCGGCGGCCTCGCTGTTGCTGTCATTCAGTCCTCGAATCATCTCGGGCGTCAAGATGATGAGCATCAGTATCTTGGCCGCGTCGAGCCGACCCCAGATCCAGTCGTTGGCGCGCCATGCCCGCTTCAGGAACGCGCCGAACCGGTTCAGGGACATCCCGGCGAGTTTGTCGTCGGAGGTGAAGCGGGGCGCGAAGTGTTGCTGGATCTGCGCACTCAACTGGACGAATTCGATTGGCGCAGTGGGCACCGACGCGTCGTTGACGTCCTGTTCGGCGGTGAGATAGGCCACGATCTCGATTTGGACCATCCGCTTCAGAAGCTCGGTTTCGTCGGTGACGTTGCGCAGCGGATTGTGCGGCTCCAGCAGTGATGCGGTCTTGTTTCGCGGAACCTCCTGCGCCGTACCATCACGGTGAGGGGCACCTGAGTTCGACGCGGCGAGTGCTGCCTGGAGAGCGGTGACGACCTTGACAAAAGAAGAAGCGATACGGCGCAATGCCTTTATCGTTCTTTCGCCGTCTGAGGTCTCCGCGGTGTTGGTCGCATCGCTGGTAGTCGTCGACAGCATCTTGGTGGCGTAGTCGCACAGGTTTTGGCGAAGGCATTTGCGGATTCTGTTGCTCTCCTGCTCCTCTTCGTGTGGCGGACTGTCGACGGACGCGCGTTGCCTGGCAGCCGCTATCCGGCGTTGTCGGGCGGCGGCCGCTTTGGACCGTCTTTCCCGATCTTGTTCCTCCCCGATCTGATCGAGCTCGATGCCGACGTTCACCGCTGTCTCCCACGCCTCATAAGCTTTGGCGATTAGGTCGGTGCAGTCTGTCTCGGAGACCGGAATGTCCTGTCGCGAGTTGATCAGCTGGCGCAGCACATCGGTCGCTTGGGTCGCGACGCCGACCGCCAACTGCAGTCCCCACCGCCATTCCTTCGAGTTCTTATCGAAGTCCTTGGGTCCGGGTGGCCTCTTGGGCAGGAATGGCAAGCCAGCCGCATTGCTGTCATCAGCGTCCTGCAAGACTTCGGCGGCGTACTGCATCAACTTGGCGAAAGGCGTTGCGAAATCTTCGCGTATCTGCTGCGCCATGACGTACGCGGCGCGCCGCATTCGCATGCGACGGAACAGCTGCCAGGACGGGCACCCGTCGTCGGTCTCACCGATGAAGTCGGCCAGCGTGTCGGAAGTGAACTGCACCATCGCGGCTTCTCGGCCGTCGCGCCACCGCAGCGCGAGGTCATTGTGTTGGCGGATCTCCTCGACGTAAGTGCGAGAGCCAACAGATCCGGAGGCGCTCAGGACCTTCGTGAGAGTGCCTGCGAGCGTGGGTGGTTTGCCTGGATCATCACCGATGTTGTCGATGTCGCTGGCGTATTCAGCGTGTGGATGGACGAGGACAAGGACCCGGCGCACCATTGTCTTGGTGACTGTTTGTCGGCGAATCGCCGACAACGCGGGGCGGGTCGGCGTGTTGGCGAGTACTCCCCCGTCAACGGCAAAACGTGACAGATCTCGTGTGTCGTCCTCTTGCTTTCCGGTGACTGCCCAATCCGCGTAATACCCCATGTCCGGCCGGTTGTCATCGGTGGTGCCGTCGTATCGCACGGGAACAAAGGTCGGCTCGAAGGCCGCCGGGAAGCCTGCGGAGGCGCGCGCCGCCAGCGCGAGAGCTTCAACGGTTACATCGATTTCGCGCCGCTCGTCGCTGTCATCCTTGACGTTTCGTCCATCCCTCTTTGCGGGTCCATCCGAGAAGGCGTCTGCCGGTGGACCGTCGTCCGGAACACTTCGGTTGCTGCCCCGAAAATAGAAGAGACCCGCATGTTGGGGCTGCACCATGCCGGTTCCCAGATCATCGACCGAGAAGGTTTGGATGGGGGTCAGCAATGTGGCAGGAATCGTCAAATCCACTGGACGCAAACGTCGTTGGCCTGCGGGACGTGCGGCGGAATCCTCAGAGTCCTCGACTATCTTGGGGGCTCGTTGGTAGCCGTCGATCAGTCGTTTGAAGGCCGCGCGGATCTGCGGGTAGAAGAAGTCGTCACCGCGCAAGATGGATGCCGGACCGGCATGAAAGGGCTCCCTCATCAGGTCCCCGATCTGCCCGTGCTGAATCCACAGCCCTTTCAACACATCCAGATCGCCGTTGACGTTGGCTTGGGCAAGCGCGAGCGCCGCGGCGTTGATCCCGCCGGCTGAGGTGCCTGTGATGACGTCGATGATGGGTAACACATCAGACGGCTCGTCGGTCGGGCCCTTCGACGCGTAACCGAACTTCGACAGCAGTGCGCGATATCCAGCGGCGCCTCGGGTGAATCTGTTGAATTCGTGTGCGACACCACCGATATAGACCGCCAGGCTGACGCCGCCGTTCATCGTGACGGCCAGCCGCAATTCGCGTTCGATTTCCGGATCGGTCTTCTCTATCGGAGATTTCGGCGTCGCTGCCGCCGAAGTTTTCTCGGTCATCGCGCCCCCCTCGCGGTCGATGGGCACGACAGACGGCCCATCACTAGAGTGTGTCACTGGTGAGACGCCCTGTACCGCTGTTTCGTTGTGCTGGGCGAGATTCGCCGACGGCTGCAGGTGGCGATCGCGACGGATAGGCGGCCTTGTCCGCTGCCGCACAAGCGGTTTGGCGGTGCCGACGTTGATGATCCCGGATTCGGGGCCTTGATCAGTTGGTGAGTTCCAGCGCGGCCGCGACGACGGGTTTGGCCCAATCTGGCGTAGAGGTCAAGTCGGGGGGACCGACTATCCGGCGCTCCTTCCAGTGCAGCACCAAGACCGGACGCGGTGGCTGCCCCTGCGCGGGATCGGCGGTGATCGAGTTGTCGTACACCCGCAACTCGGTGAGCACCGGCAGCAACGTCACAAGATTGATCATGCTGTGCCGGTACCGCCGGCGAATGTCGGCGTCGGAAATGTCATGCCCGCCGGCGCGAACCCGCTGCCCTACCCGTGCGATATGCATATCCGGGCTGGCGAGCCCGACATAGAAGACGTGAATCTCTATGCCGCGCTTGGCGGCTGCGGCCAGCAGTGCCGTTATCGTGTTGCCGCCGAGTGTGGTCTCGAACACGAAGTCGAGACCGTCATCGATCGCCCGTTGCAACAACATTCGGCCCTGTTCCCACGCCGCGGCATTAGCCTCGGTCTGGCCCAGTCCGGCATGGGCCGCCATGATCTCCCGTGCGGCTTCGTCGGGGTTGTAGTACTCACCGCCGTTGTCGCGGATGGTCGCGCCGACGATGCTGCTCTTGCCGGCGCCGTTGACGCCCGCTACTACGCTGATGCGTGCTGGGGCCATGAGCGGTGCCGGATCACCGCCGTCGGGCGGCCCTCACCGCAGCGGCCCCGAGCTCCTCGGGTGTGGCGTCGAACGCCGCAGCAACCCCGGCTTTGGCTTCGGAGGTCTGCATCGCTGACAACAACTCGTCGAACCGCGCACTGAGGCCATCGAGGACGGGGGTCGCCGAAGCGGTCAACGCCTCGAATTCGGCGAACGACACCAGCACCGCCCGCGGGGTGTCGTGCTTGGTGATCACCACTGCCCCACGGGTGGCGGCCTCTTCAAAAACGGCGCCGAAGGCATTTCGGAGGTGACTGGCAGTCACCGTGGGTACATCGACCAGCTTGCCGTCGCGGTTACGGAAGGCGACTGTAGACATGGCGCTCACTCCCCTCGGTTACGTCCATTCTGACTGTTTTGTCTAATTTGTGCGATTAGTCCAATCTACTGCGGCTCCCCAGCTTGCGCCACCGGGCGGACTCGCGGCGAGCGAGGCCTCGAGGTGGCTGTAGCGTGGCGGCCGTGAAATTCTCCCGGGTCTGTTCCTCCGTCGCGCTCGCATCCGCCGTCTTCGCCGGCGCCACCCTTGATGGATCGGGCGTAGCGACCGCCGCCGGCACCTGCCCCACCGCGGCACCACCGGCCGGCGCGGCAAGCGACTGGACGCTTTCGGGGACTACCGGCAGCATCGCGGTCGTCGGTCCGACAGATGCGGCCGCGCCGCGGGTGACGGTGACGGCGCCGTTCAGCGTCTCCCAAACCCAGGTCCATACCTTGCAGGCCGGGGACGGGCCGGTGGTACCGGCTACGGCGCGGGTCTCCGTCTGCTATCAGGGCGTCAACGGACGCGACGGCTCGGTGTTCGACAGCAGCTACGAGCGCGGTGCCCCGGCCAGCTTCTCGCTCCTCGGGGTCATCCCCGGCTTCCAGAAGGCCATCACCGGACAGAAAGTCGGGTCCACGGTGGCCGTCGCCGCGACGCCCGCCGACGGTTATCCCGAAGGTCAGCCCAGCGCAGGAATCCGGCCGGGCGACTCGCTCATCTTCGTGCTCAAGATCCTCGCCGCCGCGGGCTGAGCCCGGGTTAGACGGGTGGATTCGCCGTCAGGGGTCAACGTATAACGGCCTGTCTTTTTCTGGTCCGATGAAAGCTCCTGGATGGTGAATACCCCGAACCCGCCCTCGTCGTCATGGATCTGCACGGTGGTGGTGTGCTGTGTGCCGTGCCCTGTCACCTGTGCGCGATGCGGGGCTGCGATGTGATCGAGGGAATCGAACCCTCTGCACTGCCCTCCGTGCGCCAGAGTGACCAGCTTTGCCCGCCGGTCAAGGGCTTGTGCACGCCTCCATGACAACTACCTGCTTCACCTCCGCTCAATCCAGCAGTTCCGCCTCCCAGTTGGTGCGCTGGATCAGCACGTCGAGCTCGCGCAGCTCTCGGGCCACTCCGTCGGCTCGACCACGCAACTCGGCAACCGGCAACGCGGACAACATCTTCAGCTCGGATCGCAGTTGGCGTGCGTACCCGGACTGACTGCTGCCCGCCGCCGCATCGGCCGCCGTGTTCAGCACGTGATGCCGCAAGCGCAGCGCGTCACGGCGAGCCAGCGCATCGGTCAACGTGCCCTCCGCGCCCACCTCGGTGGCGGCATTGGTGCGGTTGATGCGACGGATGAGAGCTTCGAACTCGTCCAGGACCTCATCGACCTCGGTGAGCAGCGCGGCGGCGTTCTCAGCCGGGTCTTCACCCTCTTGGTACCGCGCATTGCTCACGATTCGAGACCGCAATTGTTCGATCCGGCGCGCCGCAGTTGCGCGCAGCGACAGCGCCTCTGCCAGCTTCACAATCCTCAACTCCTCCGTGAAATCAATGGCTGCCCGACGGGCACAGCCATCATGGCGCCGAATCGTCAAGACAGCAACGGATTTTCGCACGTCGCGGCTAGACGTGAAGAACCGTCAGACCGGCAGCACCTTCGAGCGCGTCGAAATCATCGTCCTGGGTCACTACCGCTAACCCGCGCGAAGCGGCGATGGCCGCGATCCACAGAGCGTTGACGCGGACCCGCCGGCCCGTTTCGGCCAAATGAATGCGAAGCCGCGCCCACATCCGCGCTGCGTTGTCATCCACGGGCAAAGCGACCATGTCAGCGACCGCATCCAAGGTTTGCAGTCGTTGCGCTCGGACATCGGACGAGTCCGCCGCAAGCACGCCGAGATTGAGCTCGGCCAGAGTGACCACGGTTGTCGCCACATCGTCGGGGATTTGTGACACATCCAGTCGGCGACCGCTCTCCTTCGCGATGAATACGGATGTGTCGAGCACGCCTGCGGATGTCATCGTAGGGGCCCGAGGTCATCGGTCGTGTCGCCGGCAAGTTCGGAGAGCTGTTGGCGCAGTGCAGGATCCGCTTGTGCGTATTCAAGACGCTGGAGCAGTTCGGCCCGGCTCAACCACCGGCGCCGAGTCGGCCGCACCGCGGTCAGCATCGCGACGGCTTTTCCGTTGACGGTCACAGTGATGTCTTCGCCGCCCTGAACCCGTCGCAACAAACCTGCGGTGTCGTTGCGGAGTTCACGGGATGCCACGTCTGACATGCTACGAACGTAGCACATCTGTAGAAAGTAGCCTTTCGGCTATCCCGGTAGCTGGATCACCAGCACGTCCCGACGGCGTAGTCGAAGTCGTCGCCGAGATAAGCCGCCGCAACCCTATTCTTGGCTCGTGTCCTGGCACGTGGACCCTCCACCCACAACGCGACGCTGGCATGCGATCGGTGTGGCGGGATATCTGTGCATGCTCGGTATCTACGCTGTGGCGGCTGCGCACGTCGAGGCTGCCAAGGGAGAAACCCGGCTGCACTGGCTGCTGGCCGGAGCCGCGGTGTTGGGCGTATGCGGCGCGGTGGTCGGCTGGCTTCGCGGCTGGGAACGGCGGCGCGACCTGCTGCTGGCGTGGCCGGTGGGAGGGCTCGTCGTCACCGTGCTGGCCGGGTGGATCGATCCGCACGCCACCCGGGACTTCCCCGGCACCATCACGATCGCGTTCGCCTACATCGGCCTGACCCGCCCCCGCTGGCAGTCGCTGACCCTGGTGCCGCTGGGAGTCGCGGCGTTCCTGGTGGGCGGCGCCAGGGACTTCCCCGCCGCGCTACCGGCCGCGGTGCCGCCCGCGATCATGTGGGTCCTGGTCGCCGAAGTCCCGGCCTGGCTCATCGACCGGTTGGAGCGGCAGAGTGCGCTGCTGCGCAAGATCGCGCAGACCGACGCCCTCACCCAACTGCTCGACCGCAGCACGCTGGGACCCCGGTTGTCGATGCACGCCGCCGAATCGGCGGTCGTGCTGCTCGACCTCGACAACTTCAAGCGCTACAACGACCGCCACGGCCATGAGGCCGGCGACGAACTGCTGGTCGCCTTCGCCGATGCGTTGCGCTGGTCAGTTCGCAAGGAGGACATCATCTTTCGGATCGGCGGCGACGAATTCCTGCTCATGCTCGTCGGCGCCGACCGCGCCCAGGCCGAACAGGTTGTCGAACGGCTGCGCCGCCGCTGGTCCGAGGTCGAGGGCCAGGTCGGTTTCAGCGCCGGGATCGCCACCGGCGAGCAAGACCTGCTGCGTCTGGCCGACGAGCACATGTACGCGGCCAAGCGCTCCCGCGGTCTGCCCGCTGACTGATCGACGACGGTTAGGCTGGCGAAGGATCGCATCGTCCCGGCGGAACGGAGTACGCGGATGTCGTCATTTGGTTCAGCACGCACCGACGGGGACAGCTGGGACCTCGCCTCCAGCGTCGGGGCTACCGCGACGATGGTGGCGGCGGCGCGGGCACTGGCCTCCACCCCTCCCGAACCGCTGCTCGACGACCGCTTCGCCGAGCCGCTGGTGCGCGCGGTCGGGCATCCCTTCTTCATCCGCATGCTGGACGGGGAGATTCCGCTCGACGACGCCGACATGCCGATGACCTATCAGCAGCGCCGCGAGCAGATGGCCGTCCGGACGAGGTTCTTCGACGACTTCTTCAACGCAGCGACGACCGCCGGAATCCGTCAGGCGGTGATTCTGGCCGCCGGGCTCGACGCCAGGGCCTACCGACTGCCGTGGCCGGCCGGCACGGTGGTCTTCGAAGTGGATCAGCCCGACGTCATCACCTTCAAGGACGTGACCCTCGCCCAGCTGGGCGCCGAACCGGCGACCGAACGCCGTCCCGTCGGGATCGACCTCCGGGAGGACTGGCCAGAAGCGCTGCGCGACAACCACTTCGACATTGCCCGGCCGACCGCCTGGATCGCCGAGGGGCTACTCCCCTACCTGCCGCCCGAAGCTCAGGACCGGCTGCTGGACAACATCACCGCGCTGAGCGCACCCGGAAGCCGGTTGGCGACCGAGAACATCAAAGACATGAGCGTGTTCACCGACGAACGTGCCCGCGCGATGCGCAGCAGCTGGCGCAAACACGGACTCGACATCGACGTCGCCGAGCTGGTGTGGCTGGGACCCAGGCGTCAAGCCGCTGAACATCTGGCGTCCACCGGCTGGACAGTCACCCGGCATTCCACCGAGCAGGTCTACGCCGACTACGGCTTCGTGGTGCCGGACAATGAGATCCTGGCCGAATTCCGCCAGGCGGTCGGTTACCTCAGCGCCGAATTAAGTTGACGGGAAGTGGGCATCCAGTCCACAACCGCAACGAGGAGGAATGAGTACATGACCGACGTCCCGTCAATCACCCTCAACGACGGGAACCTGATCCCGCAACTGGGTCTCGGGGTCTTTCAGATCGAGCCCGACGAAACGGCCGCCGCGGTTCGTTCCGCGCTGGAGTTGGGCTACCGCCACATCGACACCGCGCAGATGTACGGCAACGAAAAGGAAGTGGGACAAGGGATTCGAGACGCGGGTATGGACCGCAGCCAGGTCTTCGTCACCAGCAAACTCAACAACGGATTCCACCGGCCCGACGACGCGCGGCGCGCCTTCGATGAGACGTTGACGGCGCTGGGGTTCGACTACATCGACCTCTTCCTCATCCACTGGCCGCTGCCGACGCTCTACGACGGCGACTTTCTCGCCACCTGGACCACGCTCGAGGAATTCGCCCGAGACGGGCGCGCCCGCAGCATCGGCGTCTCGAACTTCCAGCCAGACCACTTGGATCAGCTGTCGGCCTCAGCGATCGTGCCCGCGGTCAACCAGATCGAAGTACACCCCTACTTCACCAACGACCAGGTGCGCGCGTACAACTTGCAGCACGAGATCGCGACCGAGGCGTGGTCGCCGATCGCCCAGGGCAAGGTCCTCGACGACCCGGTGGTGGTAGGGGTCGCCGAATCAGTGGGCAAGACACCTGCGCAGGTGGTGCTGCGCTGGCACATCCAGCGCGGCGACATCGTGTTCCCGAAGTCGGTGAATCCCGAACGGATGAAGGCCAATTACGAGATCTTCGACTTCGAGCTGTCCGGGGACGACATGACGGTGATCAGCGGACTGGACCGTGGCGAGGATGGCCGCACCGGAGCCCATCCCGACGAGTTCGACTACATCCCCGACTGATCGGACGCACGGGACCTCACGCCTGCGGACCCACTGAAGGTGGCCAGTGCGTGCCCGGCGATGCGTCACCGGGTTCGGCGTGCTCCCCGCGCGACAGCGGCACCCACTGCTCACTCGGCGCCGGCTGGTTCGACGACGGAAAGTCACGCAACTTGCCCGACGGCTTGGCGTCCCAACGCGCGAACGTCAACGGCGTCTGCAGCCAGGCGTGCAGCAGGTTGTACACGGCTTCCAAGGAGTCCATGTGGGTGCGTTCCCAGCCGTGGCTGCCGTCCAGTCCGAAGCCGACCAGCGCGGCCCGGGTGCCCGCACCCGCCTCGATCGCCGCGGCGGCGTCGGACCGGTAGTAGCGGAACACATCCCGCGCGAACGGTATCTCGCATCGCTCGGCGAGCCGGCACAGCTTGCGCGTCAGGTGATAGTCGAACGGGCCGTGCATGTCGGCCATCGGGATGGTCACCCCGTCCTCGCGGGAGTGCTGGCCGGGCGCGCACACCGCGTTGTCCACAGAGATCAGCTCGGCGACGTCGGCGGGCAACCCGTGGCTGGCGCCGTGCCCGACTTCCTCGGTGATGGTGACCATGATCGTGGTCCGGTGCGGCAGCACCAGCTTGTTCTCGGCGAAGTTCTTGGCCAGCGCGAGCGCCACCGCCACGCCCGCTTTGCCGTCCAGGTGCCGGGACACGATGAAGCCGTCGGCGGTGAGCTCTGGGCTGGCGATCAACGCGACGAAGTCGCCGACGTTCAGGCCGAGACGGACCAGGTCTTCCCGCGAGGACACCTTGCGGTCGATGCGGACCTCGACGTGCTCCCAGTCGGTGGGCTGGGTGTCGATCTCGTCGCCGAAGGCGTGCCCACTCGCCTTGAGCGGCATCACCGTGCCGGTGATGAACTCGTCGGGATCGTCGATGAAGATACGCACTCGGGCGCCGGCGGCGAACCGTGCCGAGAAGGTGCCCACCGGGACCAGCTCGAGGCGGCCGTTGTCCTTGAGGTCGCGCACCATGCAGCCGATGGTGTCGGCGTGCACCACCAACGCCCGGTCGGTGGTCTTGGACTTTCCTGCGAGTTCGGCGGTCAGCGCCCCGCGGCGGGTCAGCGAGAAGGGCACGCCGAATTCGTCGAGAGTGTCACCGATCAACTGCATCACCGCGTCGGTACGGCCCGCCGGGCTCGGTGTCTGCAAAAGCGCCAGCAGCGTATCGATCATCCAGGCGCGATCGGCTTCCGACATGGCCGCTTCTTGGCCCACGCCGCCTCCCTTCCAGGTTGTTCGGACTCGTGTTCAACCTAGCGGGTGGCCTCGGGATGCTGTTCGGTGAGGAACTCGACGACGATCGCCGCCATCGCGTCGATCGCGTTGCGCGCGATGACTTCGAAACCGTGCGTGCTCAACGTGGGCAGGCACAGCAGGCCCGCGCGCGGCGTCAGGCCGTTGGCCTTGGCGTGGGAGGCGTCGGATTCGAAGGCGCCGAGGGCCGCGGCCTGGGGCTCGAGTCCCTGCTCGGCGGCGATCTTCATCAGCCGGTCGGCGACGTCTTTGTCGTAGACGCACAGCGCATCGTTGTAGCCGACGATCGGGCCGCCGGCGACGCTGGTCCCGTACTCCTGCTCGGTGGGGCCGACTTCCAGGGCGAGGGCGAGCGTGCCGGGCAGCGAAGCACTGGCGTAGGAGCCGCCCACGCCGCCGATTTCTTCGTTGGTGGTGAACACCAGGTAGGCGTCCTCGGCCGGCCGCCGCCCGGCGGCATGAAGGAGCCGCGCCGCGCGCAGCAACGCGGTGATCGCGGCGCGATCGTCGAGGAAATAGCAGCCGATGTAGTCGCCGAGTTCGACCAGCGTCCGCTTGGTCCGGTCCACGCAGATGCGGGTCCCCGGGTGCACCCCGGCCTCCTCGAGCTCCTGCTGGCTGCGTCCGGTGAAGACGTAGACGTGTTGCCAGTCCAGTGCCCGATCACCCTGGTCGGGTTTGGTCTCCCAGATGCGCTGGCTTTCCTTGGTGGTGTGCTCGGAGCCCAGGGTGAGCACCGCGGTGAACGTCTCCCGGTCGCCGAGCACGGCAACCGGTCCGAGACCGAAATTGCCCGGATACATCGTCCCCAACTGCGTCAGATGCAGCGTGCCGTCCGACTCGACGCGCTTGACCAGCATGGACAGTTCGTCCATGTGCGCCATGACTTTCGTCCCGGATCCCGGTCCGGTCGCCGGGTTCCAGCGGTGACGGCCCTGGGCCAGGGCGTCGCCGTCGGGATCATCCCCGGCGGCGATGTAACCGATCAGATTGCCGGCGGCGTCGGTCCACATGTCGTCGACGAACGGGCGCAGTTCGCGGGCACAGACCGCCCGCACTTCGTCTTCCTGACCGCATGGCCCGTACGTCCACAACAGTTCCTGCAGGAGGTCGTCGGTCGAGTCGCTGTCGGGGTGCACGGCCTAGTCCCCCTGCGCGGATTTCTTCTCGCGCCATTCCCGCTCGAATGGCAGCCGCCACGCATTCGGCGCGATCAACTGGTGGATGGCGTTGGGGCCCCACGTCCCCGGCTGGTACATCTTGACCGGCGGCGGGTCGTCGAGGAGATCCTGGGAACGCTCCCACAACGACTCGATGCCCTCGGCGGTGTTGAACAGCGTGTGGTCGCCACGCATCGCGTCGAGGATCAACCTCTCGTACGCTTCGAGCACGTCGGCGACGGCGTCGATCTCCTGGGTGGAGAATTGCATCGACATCTTGTCGAGCTTCATTCCCGGGCCCGGCCGCTTCCCGTAGAAGGACAGCGAGACCTTCGAGTTGTCGGCGAGGTCGAAGGTCAGGTGGTCGGGGCCCTGGGTGCCTACGCCCGATCCGGGTGGGAACATGGTCCGCGGTGCCTCTTTGAACGCGACCGAGATGACGCGGATGCCTTCGGCCATTTTCTTGCCGGTCCGCAGATAGATCGGTACGCCGGCCCAACGCCAGTTGTCGATGCCTACCTTCAGCGCGATGAACGTCTCGGTGTCGGAATCCTTGGCCACTCCGTCCTCTTTGCGGTAGCCGGCGTATTGACCGCGCACCACATGGGACGTGTTGACCGGCAGCATCGAGCGGAACACCTTGTTCTTCTCTTCGCTGATGGCGCGTGGCTCGAGCGCCGTCGGTGGCTCCATCACCACGAACGCCATCACCTGGAACAGGTGAGTGACGACCATGTCTTTGTAGGCGCCGGTTTGCTCGTAGAAATTGGCCCGCTGGTCGAGTCCGAGTTCTTCGGGGATATCGATTTGGATGTGGTCGATGAAGTTGCGGTTCCAGATCGGTTCGAACAGCCCGTTGGCGAACCGGAACGCCAGGATGTTCTGCGCGGCTTCCTTGCCCAGGAAGTGGTCGATACGGAAAATCTGCGATTCCTTGAACGTTTCGTGCAGGAAGTCGTTGAGGGAGACCGCGCTGGCCAGGTCGGTTCCGAACGGTTTCTCCATCACCACCCGCGAGCGCTCGACCAGATCGGCGTCGCGCAGCATCGTTATCACGGGGCGGGCGGCCTTGGGCGGCACGGACAGGTAGTGCAGCCGTCGGGTGTTCGGTCCGAGTTCCTTTTCGGCTTTCGCGACGGCGGCTGCCAACGCCTCCGGTCCGGCGTCTTGCGGGACGTAGGTGAGGATCTTGGAGAAGTCCTCCCACTGCTCGTCGGTCAGCTTGTGGGTGCCGTAGTTGTCGATTGCTTCCTTGGCGAGCTCCCGGAACTCGTCGTCGGTGAGGTCTTCCAGTGACGTCGCGATGATGTGGATGTCGGGCGCGAGCTCGGACTGATCCAGGTAGGCCAGGCCGGACAGTAATTTGCGCTTCGCCAGATCCCCGGTCGCACCGAACAGGACGATGACATGGGGCTCGAGCGGGTCGGAGTCGTTGCGGCGCGGGCGGGACCCCGGCGCCGGATAGGAGATCGTCTGCGGTTTCTTGGTGGCCACTCTGGCGATACTTCCATCGCTGCGCCGTGTACGCACCCATCCCCGCCAGATCAATCTCATCGAGATTTCGGCGGTGTGGATCCAGCGGCTGCGGGGAACGAACGAGTATGGCCCACACCGAAACCGACCCCGAGATGGGCTCCGAGCGCACCGAGGAGAAGAACCGGGCACCCGATCCCGACGACCCCAGCAAGCCGGAATCTCCGCACGACCTCACCCAGGCGTCGTGGTTGTACGTGCTACGAAAGACGGCGCACGAATTCGTCGACGACCAATGCACCGACCTGGCCGCGGCGCTGACGTACTACGCGGTGCTCTCGCTGTTTCCGGCACTGCTGGTGATGGTTTCGCTGCTCGGTGTGTTCGGGCAGGGCCGCAGTACCACCAACGCGCTGCTCGACGCGGCCGCCGGCCTCGTGCCGGCCTCCGCGGTCGACATGCTGCGCGAGCCGGTCCAGCAGATCGTGGACAACCCGTCGGCCGGGTTCGCGCTGATCGTCAGCACGCTGGCGGCGCTGTGGACGGCCTCGGGTTACGTCGGCGCGTTCGGGCGGGCGATGAACCGCATCTACGAGGTGGCCGAGGGACGGCCCATCTGGAAGCTGCGCCCGCTGCAGGCCGGGCTCACCCTGGCCGGCGTCGCGCTGGTCGCCGCGGTGGCGTTGATGCTGGTGGTCAGCGGACCGGTCACCGACGCCGTCGGCGACGCGATCGGCTTGGGTGAGGCGGCACAGACCGCCTGGACGGTCGCCAAGTGGCCGCTGATCCTGGTGTGCGTCTCGCTGGCGGTGGCGATCCTGTACTACGTCAGTCCTAACGTGCAGCAGCCGAAGTTTCGCTGGGTGAGCATCGGCGCGGCGGTCGCGATCGTGGCGTGGGCGATCGCCTCAGTCGGCTTCGGCTTCTACGTCACCAATTTCGGCAGCTACAACAAAACCTACGGGGCGCTGGGTGGTGTCATCGTGTTCCTGCTGTGGCTGTACATCACCAACGTCGCGCTGTTGTTCGGCGCCGAGCTCGACGCCGAACTCGAGCGGGGACGAGAGCTGCAGGCCGGCATCCCGGCCGAGCGGGAACTTCAGTTGCCCCCCAAAGACACCCGCGTCGTGGAGAAGAACGAAGCCACCGAGGAGAAGGACATCAAGCGCGGTCGCTGGTTGCGCCACACCCGGGGCCGACGCGAGTAGCGGGCTCGGCACCGGCGTCAGAGCCGATCGCGCACGCTGTCGATCGCCCGCAGGATGCGCTGTTCGCTGACCGGTCGCGGGGTGCCGAGCTGCTGAGCCCACAGGCTCACCCGCAATTCCTCGATCTGGCGGGCGATGTCGCCGACGTCGGCTCCCCGGGCCCGGGCCGGTGGCAGTTCCCGCAGCAGATCCTGGTAGGCCCTCTGCACGGTGTGCACCCGTTGCATCCGTTCCCGGTCGGCCTGGATGGCGTGCGGCAACCTGTCCAGGCGGCGCCCGATCGCGGTCAGGTAGCGGGTCAGATCGTCGAGGTGTTCGACCCCGGTGGCCGTGACGAATCCCGGCGACAGCAGCCGATCGAGCTGCGTTCGCACATCGGAGATCGCCTCGGCCTGAGCCGACGGCGGGTGTGCGGGCAACAGCAGCTCGACCTCCCGCGCGGCAGCCAACACCTGCTCCACCCGCCGCACGACGTCCAGGGTCGCGGCGGGCAGGGTCTGCGCCAGCCGATCGCGCAGCGCCGCGAATTCGTCGCGCGTCCAGACCGGCTGCTTGCACAGCGTGTCCGTCGCGGCGTCGGCGCAGTCGTCGAGCAACGCGCGCAGCGAACCGTCGGGATTGCTGCCCAGCGCCAACCTGGTCCGCGGATCCAATTGCCGCTCAACGGTTTTGGCCGGCGACGGCGCGCTGAGTCGCAACAGCCGACGCAGGCCGGCGGCCAGCGCGGAATGCTGCTCGCCGGCCGTTGCGAAAACCCGCAGATCGACGGCGGTGCCGGCGTCGACGAAGGCGGGATAGCCACGTACGGTCCGACCGTCGACAGTGCGCTCGACCACCCGGGGCAGTTCATCCAGGTCGTCGGGCCAGGTGCGTAGCCCGGTCCGTTCCAGGTCGCCGGCCACGGCGTGGGCGACGGCTTGCCGGGCGGGCGCCGCCAACTCGTCCTGCAGCGCCGGCAGATCCTTGCCGCGGGCCACCTCGGTGCCGTCGGCGGCCTCGACGGCGAACGTCACCCGCAGGTGCGCCGGCAGCGCATCCAGGTCGAAGGCGTCCACCGGCACCAAAACCCCGGTGCGGCGGCGCAATTCGCGCTGCAGCGCGACCAGCAGCGGCTCGCCGACGGGGTCGATGTGGGCGAGCACCGCACGCGCCGTGTCGGGCGCCGGAACAAAGTTGCGCCGCAGATCTTTTGGCAGTGAGCGGATCAGGGCGGTGACGAGTTCCTCACGCAACGCCGGTACCTGCCAGGCGAACTCGTCGCCGCCCAGGCGCGCCAATACGTCGATGGGCACGTGCACCGTGACGCCGTCGTCGGCGGCGCCGGGCTCGAACCGGTACGTCAAGGGCAAGATGGCATCGCCGGTGCGCCAGGTGTCCGGCCGGTCGACGTCGTCGTTGCTGCGCAGCAGTTCGTCGCGGGTGAAGGTGAGCAGGTCCGGGGTGCGGTGGCGCTGCTTCTTCCACCACCCGTCGAAGTGCCGGGTCGAGACGACGTCGGCGGGGATGCGGGCGTCATACAGGGCGTAGACCTCCTCGTCGCCGACCAGCAGGTCGCGGCGCCGGGCGCGTGCCTCCAACTCCTCGAGTTCGGCCCGCAGCCGAGCATTGTCGGTGAAGAAGCGGTGGCGGGTGCGCCAGTCCCCCTCGACCAGTGCGTGCCGGATGAACAGCTCCCGGGCCACCGCCGGCTCGACCCGGGCGTACCCGACACGGCGGCGCGCGATGAGCGGCAGGCCGTAGAGCGTCACCCGCTCGTAGGCCAGCACCTCCCCGCGCGTGGCGTCCCAGTGCGGCTCGCTGTAGGTGCGCTGCACCAACTCCCCCGCGACCCGTTCCACGATCTCGGGTTGGACGCGCGCGGCGATCCGCCCGTAGAGGCGACTGGTCTCGACCAGCTCGGCCACCACCACCCAGCGCGGTGGCCGCCTGCTGAGCACCGAGCCGGGCGCCAGGACGAACCGGGCATTGCGCGCGCCCAGGTACTCGCGTCCGTCCTCCCGGCGCATCCCCACATGCGAGAGCAACCCGGACAGCAGCGCCGCATGGATCCGGCCGGGGTCGGCGGGCTCGTCGGATTCGGTGATACCCAGGTCACGGGCGATGCTGCGCAGCTGCCCGACGAGATCCTGCCATTCCCGGATCCGCAGGTAATGCAAAAACTCGTCCCGGCACATCCGTCGGAACCCATTGCCGGACAAAGACTTTCGTTGCTCGCCGAGATAGCTCCACAGGTTGAGGTAGGCCAGGAAGTCCGAATGCTCGTCGGCGAACCGGGCGTGTTTCTGGCGGGCGGCCTCCTCGCGGTCGGCGGGTCGTTCCCGCGGATCGGGAATGGTCAGCGCCGCGGCCAGCACCAGCACCTCCCGCAGGCACCCCTCGGTGTCGGCCTGCAGAATCATCCGGCCCAGCCGCGGGTCGACGGGCAGCCGCGCCAGCCGCCGGCCCAAGTCGGTGATCGCGCCCTGCTGATCGAAGGCACCCAGCTCCTGCAGCAGCTGCACGCCGTCGCGGACGCTGCGCCGATCCGGTGGGTCGAGAAACGGGAAGTTCTCGACATCGCCGAGCTGCAGGGCCGCCATCTGTAGCAGCACCGCGGCGAGGTTGGTGCGCAGTATCTCCGGCTCGGTGTAGCGGGGCCGGGCCTCGAAATCCGGCTCGGAGTAGAGGCGGATGCACACGCCGGGCGCCACCCGACCGCACCGGCCCGCGCGTTGCGCCGCGGAGGCCTGCGAGATCGGCTCGATCGGCAACCGCTGCACTTTCAGCCGGCGGCTGTAGCGCGAGATGCGGGCGTTGCCCGGGTCGACGACGTAACGGATCCCCGGCACCGTCAACGAGGTCTCCGCGACGTTCGTGGCCAGCACGACCCGACGGCCGGTGTGCGGCGCGAACACCTTCTGCTGTTCGGCGGTGGGCAGCCGGGCATACAGCGGCAGCACCTCGGTGTGCCGAAGCTCTCGCAAAGCCTCGGCGGTGTCCCGGATTTCGCGCTCGCCGGACAGGAACACCAGAACGTCCCCGGCCGGTTCAGCGCCCAGTTCGTGCACGGCGTCGACGATCGCCTCCACCTCGTCACGGGTCTCGGAACGCACGACCTCGTGATCGGGATCGTCCGGATCCTCCTCGGCGGCAATGGGAACCGGTAGCTCCAACGGTCGGTATCGAATCTCGACCGGGTAGCTGCGTCCCGACACCTCGACGATCGGTGCGCCCCCGAAGTGCGCGGCGAATCGCTGCGGCTCGATGGTCGCCGACGTCACGATCACCTTCAGGTCAGGCCGCCGGGGCAACAACTCGCGCAGATACCCGAGCAGAAAGTCGACGTTCAGGCTGCGCTCGTGGGCCTCGTCGAGGATCAAGGTGTCGTAGCGCAGCAGGCGACGGTCGCGCTGGATCTCGGCGAGCAGGATGCCGTCGGTCATGAGTTTGACCAGGGTGCGGTCGCTGACCTGGTCGGTGAATCGCACGCTGAAGCCCACCACGTCGCCGATCGGGGTATTCAGCTCGTCGGCGATGCGCTGGGCGACGGTGCGGGCGGCCAGCCGCCGCGGCTGAGTGTGACCGATGGTCCCCTGGACGCCGCGGCCGAGCTCCAGGCAGATCTTCGGCAGTTGGGTGGTTTTGCCCGAACCGGTTTCGCCGGCCACGATCACCACCTGGTGCCGACTGATCGCCTCGGCGATGTCCCGGCGCCGATCGCAGACGGGCAGGTCGGGGTAGGTGATGGCGGGAACGGCGGCACGCCGGGCGGCGATCAGCGCTTCGGCTGCGGTGACCTGGGTGGCGAACCGTTGCAGTTGCTCCGGCTTGCCGCCGCGCACGGTACGCAGCCGTTTGCGCAGGCGCGCGGCGTCGCGGATCGTCAGCTCGTCGAGGCGGCTGCGTAGCTCCGCGGGGGTCGGGTCGGCCACTCCGCAGAGGATAGGCCGTCAGGCTCGCCTATCCGGCCGGCTGCACGGGCCGGCACACGTTGGCCCCCGGGTCCCACCATTCGCCGTCCGCGCACGCGAGCGGCTGCGGTCCCACCCCGAGCGGCCGGCACACGTTGGCCGTCGGATCCCACCACTCGCCGGCCGCGCACGCCAGCGGCTGCGGTCCCACCCCGAGCGGCCGGCAGACCTTGCCGGTGGGATCCCACCATTCACCGTTGGCGCACTGGGCCGAGCTGACCGCGGGCGATACGAATGTCACGATCGCCCAGGGCGCTACCACCATGGCGGCGACGGCGACCAGACGGCTGAAAACTGTCCACATTGCACACCTCGTATCCGCGCTGTTCAGGTGACCAGATGCCGGATTCGTTCCCGATGCGGCCAGATCCCAAACTCGCAGGCCGCCGACGAACGCGCTACGGCCGGTATGCCAGGATCTGGATATGACTGCACGCAGCCTCGCACGGATCTCCGGTGTCTTCGCCATGGCGACGTGGGCGGTGCTCAGCGTGCCCAGCGCCGCTCCGACCGCCGCCGCCGACCCGTGCGCCGACGTCTCGGTCGTCTACGCCCGGGGTACCCACCAGGAACCCGGCCTCGGCAACGTGGGCCAGGCCTTCGTCGACTCACTCACCTCGCAGATCGCCGGGCGTTCCGTCGAGGTCTACCCGGTCAACTACCCGGCCAGCGACGACTACCACGGCAGCGCCCCGGCCGGCGCCGACGACGCCAGCGCCCACGTCCAGGGCACCGTGGACAGCTGCCCGAACACCAAGATCGTGCTGGGTGGCTACTCGCAGGGCGCGACCGTGATCAATCTGGCCACCAATCAGCTGCCGCCCGCGGCGGCCAACCGGGTGGCCGCGGTCGCCTACTTCGGCGAACCGTCCAGTGGATTCTCCAGCGCGTTGTGGGGTGGCCCGCTGCCGACGATCAACCCCGCCTACAGCGGCAAGCTGATCAGCTTGTGCGCCACCGATGACCCGATCTGCACCGGAGGGGGAAACATCATCGCGCACGTCTCCTACATCGAGAACGGCATGACGAACCAGGCCGCGACCTTCGCCGCGAACCGGGTGAAGTAGCGGCCCGGCCAGGACCTCACTGGGCCAGCAGGCGCCGCTTCTGCTCGGTGAACTCCTGCTCGGTGAGGATTCCCGCGTCGCGCAGCGACGCCAGCTCCCGCAATTCGGCGGCGATGCTGGTGATCGGTCCGCCGGCCGGTACCGGCGGCGCAGCGACGGGCTCCTTGCCGGCCGTCGCCGCCTCCGCATCGGGTTTTGCCGGCCGCTTGGTCACACCGCCGAGTTGCTCGCGGGTGCGTGTCCCGGCGCCGCCGCCCGAACCGGTGGTGCCGGCCACCGCGCGTCCGGCCAGGCCCGCAAGTGCCATCTGGCTGAACAGGTTTCCGGCGCTGCCGGCCACGCCTTCGGCGGCGGCAGCGGCGGCCGGCACTGCCAAGGTAGTCATGCGGATGGCCGGCGCGGCCGTCGTCCAACCCGCAGGTACCGACAGCCCCCCGACCGTGGCGGCTTCGCCCAGGCCGGCCGACACGGTGGACCCGGCCGCCGGCGGCAGCGGCACGGGACCCGAGTAGGCCGGTAGCCTGGCCCAGCCGCTGACGATGTCGTCGGTGTGCAGACCGACGTAATACCCGTCGATGTCGTAGGGCAGGGCCGCGCCGGCGAGGATTCCGTCGAGCGTCACTCCCGCGGTACCGATCTCCGGATCGAGGAAGATGCCGCTGAAGTCGCCCAACAGATCCAGGATCTGCAGCGGCGACAGGCCGGACGCTAGTGGATCGGTGACGGCGGCCGGGCCGGCCAATCCGGTCAGCGCGTTCGGGACCGCGGACAACGTTTGCTGCGCCGAAGAAACGGCCGAGGAAACGGCGCTTTGCGCATCACCGGCAGCGGTGCCGTTGGCCTGCGCGACCGCACCGGCCTGCGCCGACAGCCCACCCGGATTGGTGCTCGACTCGGGCTCTTGGAACGGCGTCAGCGTGGTGGCGGTGGCAGAGGCGAGTGCGTACGCGAGCATGGTCCCGGTGTCTTGCGCCCACATCTCGGCGTACTGAGCCTCGGTCGAGGCGATCGCCGGCAGATTCTGCCCGAAGAAGTTCGTCGCAATCAGCGTCGCCAACAGGCTGCGGTTGGCCGCGACGACCGGCGGCGGCACCGTCGCGGCGAAGGCGGTTTCGTAGGCGACAGCGGCAGCGGCGGCCTGGTCGGCCGTCTGCTCGGCCTGCTGCGCTGTGACCTGCAGCCACGCGACGTAGGGGGCGGCCGCACTCGACATCGACGCCGACGCCGGCCCTACCCAGGGTCCGGAGGTCAGCGTCGTGATCACCGATTCGTACGCACTCGCCGTCGAGTACAGGTTGGCGGCCAATTCCTCCCACGCCGTGGCGGCGCTGAGCATCGACCCCGAGCCGGGTCCGGCATACATCAGCGTCGAAATGATTTCCGGCGGCACCAACGCGAAGTCCATAACGTTCCCTCCCGGTCGGGTGCAATCGGCTGCAACATCCCGAACGCCGACGCACCGGCCCGAGATCACTTCGTCGTGGCGAGCCAGGCCCAGTGATATTGCCTGTCGTTCGCACAGCCGCTACCAATAAAGCACATATATGCGCAGTGCGTGGAATCCGCTCACGTCCCCACCGACGTGGGCATCGTCACAGGTCGGAGGCTATTACCGCTCGAACTCGAGGTAGTGACGGATCTCCTCGACTGCCGCGTCGAGGTTCCGCGACACCAGGCCGCGCCCGACCCATTCGCTGAGCCGCGCGATCCCGAGGCCGGTGGTGGTGAACGTCAGAGTCAGCGTGAGACGGCTGCGGTCACCGTCGGGTTCGGCCAGCGCCGCGAACGAGTGCCGGGTGCCCTGCACCGAACGCCACTTCAGCAGGCTGCCCGTCGGGGTCGCGATGAGCACGCGTCCGCCGAGTTGAATGGTGCCGCTGTCCAAATAGACATCCCACAGCTCGCCGTCGTCGCGGGCGTGGATGAACCGGCAGCGGCTGAAGACCGACACCGCGTCGAACAGGCAGTGCGGGTCGGTGACGAAGCCGGCGGTGTCCGCGAACGGGCAGTTGATGTGGCGTGTCACGCTGACTGTCTGCGTCATCTCACCGAACCAGCGGGACGACGGTTTTGCTGGCCAGTTTGGACAACCCGACCTGCATGACGCTGGTGACGTAGGCCGACGCCTGGTCCCAGTCGGGTTCGTCACCGAACCGGGCCCGCACGTCGATGGGCTCGAGTACCTGCATCCGGATCTTGGCCGGCAGCGGGAAGTGTGGCAGCGGCAGCGGTGACAGGCCCCACGGGATACTCAACGTCATCGGCATGCTCTTCACCCGGGCGAGTTTGTCCAGCCGCAGCAGTTGCGCGGTGCGCCGGCCGTCGTTCAGCACGATCAACGTGTCATGACCGCCGGTGGCCACGACCGGAACGATCTTGACGTTGCTCTGATGCGCCAGGCGCAGGAAGCCCTTGCGGCCGGAGAAGACGATCTTGTTCCGGTCGCGCCACGGCCGCAGCGCCTCGACGTCGCCACCCGGATAGACCAGCGCCGAGCCGCCGCATTCGAAGACGCGCTCGGCGAAGGAGTGCGCAGCCGGAACGACGCCGAGTTTGCGGGTCACCCTGCCGATACCGGGCGCGGCGGTGACGGTGTCGTGCGCCAGCGCGTACAGCGGACGGCCTTCGACGGTGAAGTAGGTGTTGTAGGCGAGCAGGAAGATGAACGTGTCCGGTGTGGCGCCCCCGCCGCTGTGATTGCACACGAACAGCACCGGCTCGTCGGGCACGTTCTCGAAACCGCACACCTCGGCCCGGAACCAGACAGTCGACGCCAGCCACAACGGGGGCAGCACGGCACGGATGAACTCCGGGTCGCGGTGACGGAGTTCCTTCGGGAGACGAGGCCGCATCATCTCGATGAGATTAAACCGATCCGGCGCGATCCAATCGCATTGGGGCGTTCGTCGGTCCGTCGCAGGGGCGCGGATCGAGGGGCGGGGTCTGCGTTCGCACCCGCCGTAGCCGGTGTCGTAGCTTGAGACGGGAGCGGCCGCGCGGCTGGTCCAGGTCTTCGAGTGGGGGGCAGCGTTTGCGTCGATTAGGTGACCGAACTATCATCTGGACACATGTCCAGTTTGCTGTCGCGCGGGCGGGTGCGTTGACTGCAAACCGACGGGTGCCCTTCCCCGGTGGTTCGGCGACGGTAAAGGGTTGAGTATGCGAATCGCGCTGTTGTCCTACCGGAGCAAGGATCACTGCGGCGGGCAGGGTGTCTACGTGCGGCATCTCAGCCGCGGTCTGGTCGATCTCGGACACGACGTCGAGGTGTTCTCCGGTCAGCCCTATCCGGAGTTGCTCGATCCGCGGGTCCGCCTGACGAAGGTCCCCAGCCTGGATCTGTACCGCGAACCCGATCCGTTCCGGGTGCCGCGCCCGAGCGAGATCCGGGACTCGATCGACCTGCTGGAACTCGCCACCATGTGGACCGCCGGCTTCCCCGAGCCGCGCACGTTCACCATGCGGGTGGCCCGGCTCCTGGCCGAGCGGGCCGGTGAGTTCGACGTCGTCCACGACAACCAGAGTCTGGGCACCGGCTTGCTCAGCATCGCCGCCGGCGGAACGCCGGTGGTGGCCACCGTGCACCATCCCATCACCCGGGACCGGGTACTGGATCTGGCTGCCGCGAAATGGTGGCGAAAGCCGTTGGTGCACCGCTGGTATGGGTTCTCCACCATGCAGAAGCAGGTGGCGGCCCAGATCCCGGACCTGCTGACGGTGTCGTCCTCGTCGGCGCAGGACATCGTCACCGACTTCGGGGTCTCCCCGGATCAACTGCACGTGGTGCCGTTGGGCGTCAATACCGATCTGTTCAAACCGGTTTCGGCGCCGCGACAACCCGGCCGGGTGATGGCGATCGCGAGTGCCGACACTCCGCTCAAGGGCGTCAGCACGCTGTTGCACGCGGTCGCCAAGTTGCGGGTGAACCGCGACCTGGAACTGCGGCTGGTCGCGAAGGTGGAGACCAACGGCCCCACCCACAAGCTGATTGCGGAGTTGGGTATCTCCGACATCGTCCACATCGCCAGCGGCCTGTCCGATGCGGACCTCGCAGCTTTGTTCGCCTCGGCCGAGGTGGCTTGCATTCCCTCGCTCTACGAAGGGTTTTCGCTGCCCGCGGTGGAAGCGATGGCCAGCGGAACCCCGATCGTGGCCAGCCGGGTGGGTGCGCTGCCAGAGGTGCTGGGGACCGACGGCGCGTGTGCCGAGCTGGTGGCACCCGCCGACGTCGACGCCCTCACCCACGCGCTGGGCAAGCTGCTCGACTCACCGGAAAAGCGGCGCAGCCTGGGCCAGGCGGGCCGGGCGCGCGCGGTCGGCGTGTTCAGCTGGGAGGCGGTGGCAGCCCAGACCGTGCGCGTCTATGAGCGCGCGATCGACCGCGCCGCTGAGGGCCGTACGCGATGCTGACGGTTGACTTCGACCGGCTGGACATCGGTCCCGGCACGACGGTCATCGACGTGGGCTGCGGGGCGGGGCGGCACGCCTTCGAAGCGTATCGGCGCGGGGCTGACGTCGTCGCCTTCGACCAGAACGAGTCCGACCTGCGCGACGTGGACGCCATCCTGCGCGCGATGGGCGAAAGCGGCGAGGTACCGGAATCGGCCACTGCCAAGGTGGTTCGCGGCGATGCGCTGCATCTGCCCTATGCCGACGGAACCTTCGACTGCGTCATCGCCTCGGAGATCCTGGAGCACATACCCCACGACGATGCCGCCATCACCGAACTGATCCGGGTGCTCAAAGTCGGTGGCACACTGGCGGTCAGCGTGCCACGCTGGCTTCCCGAGCGGGTGTGCTGGTTGCTGTCCGAGGAGTACCACAGCAACGAAGGCGGCCACGTCCGCATCTACCGGGCCAGCGCGCTGCGGGACAAAATCGTCGGCCGCGGACTGGAATTGACCCACGCACACCACGCGCACGCCCTGCACTCGCCGTTCTGGTGGCTCAAATGCGCTGTGGGCGTGTCGAATACGCAGCACCCCGCGGTGACCGCTTACCACAAACTCCTGGTGTGGGATCTGATGCAGCGGCCCAAGTTGACCCAGCTGACCGAGACGGTGCTCAACCCGTTCGTCGGTAAGAGCGTGGCCATGTACTTCAGCAAGTCGCGGCCGGTAAAAACCAACGCAGCGTGAGGTGTTGAAGTTGCTTCGCGATAACGCGCCGGCCGTGGCCGGCATCCTCACCCCTGAGCAGTGCCGGCAGACCGCGGTGTCGATCGCGGCCGCCCAGGAGCCGTCTGGGGCCATCCCCTGGTTCGCCGGCGGCCACACCGATCCGTGGGATCACGTGGAAAACGCGATGGCCCTCACCGCGGCCGGACTGCTGGAACCGGCGCGGGCCGCCTACGAGTGGTGTCGGCGGACGCAGCGGCCCGACGGTTCCTGGCCGATTCAGTTGCGCTCGGGTGTCGTCGAGGACGCCAACAGCGACAGCAACTTCTGCGCCTACATCGCCACCGGCGTATGGCATCACGTGCTGGTCACCGGCGACGAAGCGTTCGCCGCGACGATGTGGCCGGTGGTGCACAAAGCAATCGACTTCGTCATCGACCTGCAGATCGGCTACGGCGAGATCTGCTGGGCCCGAAGCGAAGTCGGGCCGGTGCCGGAGGCGCTGCTGACCGGTTGCGCGAGCATCTATCACAGCATCCGCTGCGCGTTGGCGCTGGCCGCCTTCATCGGCGAGCCGCAACCGGAATGGGAACTGGCAGCGGGCCGGTTGGGGCATGCCATCATCGCGCACCCCGAGGCGTTCACCGAGAAGGACCGGTACTCGATGGACTGGTACTACCCCATCCTCGGTAGCGCGTTGCGTGGCCCGGCGGCCGCCGTCCGGATCAAGCAGCGCTGGGACGAATTCGTGGTGAGCGGCCTGGGTATTCGGTGCGTGTCGGACCGGCCCTGGGTCACCGGAGCCGAAACATGCGAATTGGTAATGGCTTTGGACGCCCTCGGCCACCGTTCGGCGGCGTACCGGCAGTTGGCGGCGATGCAGCACCTGCGCGAGGGTGACGGTTCTTACTGGACGGGTCTGGTGTTCGCCGACGGGAAGCGCTGGCCCGAGGAGCGGACCACGTGGACCGGAGCGGCCATGATCCTGGCCGCGGACGCGCTGTCGGACACCACCCCGGGTAGCGGGATCTTCCGCGGCGACGCGTTGCCGACGGGCCTGCAGACCGACTTCGACTGCGAGTGCGTGGCGACCGGGTAGTCAGACCTGCTCGCCGGCCTGACCGCCGGTGCGTTCCAGCACGCGCAGCGAACCCAACGCCGCCACTTCCTTGAATTGACCGGAATCCAGTGCGCGGCAATAGATCTGGTATGGAGCGCGGCCTCCGTCTGCCGGATCGGGGAACACGTCGTGGATGACCAGCGCGCCGCCGGCGGACACCCATTTCGCCCAGCCCTCGAAGTCCCGGGCGGCGGCGGCCTCGGTGTGCCCGCCGTCGATGAACAGGAACTGCAGGGGCGTGCGCCATCCCCGCGCGACGAGCGGGGACTTGCCCACGACGGCGACGACGTGGTCGTCGAGGCCGGCGGCGTCCAGCGCGCGGCGGAAGGTCGGCAGCGTGTCGAACAGTCCGGTGACCTCGTCGACCAGTGACGAGTCGTGGTATTCCCAACCGGCCTGGTGCTCCTCGGAGCCGTGGTGATGGTCGATGGTGAACAGCACACTGGCCGTTTCGAGCGCCGCCGCACCCAGCAGCAGGGTGGACTTGCCGCAGTAGGTGCCGATCTCGACTCCGATGCCACCGTCGAGGTAGCGCAGCGCGGCGTCGTAGAGTGCGCGACCCTCGTCGCCGGGCATGAAGCCGCGCACCTGCTCGGCCAGCGCGAACAACCGGTCGGTCGCGTCGTGATCGCTCATCGGCTCAACCTATCGGTCGCTCGTCGAGCGCCGGCGCCGTGGTCGTCGGTCCTTGCTGGCTTGTCCTCGTGGGCGACTCGGCTGGACAGCAGTCCGGGGTCAGCCGTGCGGCGCTTCGGAGATCTTGCTGTCCGGCTTGCCGACGGTCTGACAGTAGGTCTGCACCGAGAGGCGGGTGGCAGTGATCTCCAGTGAGGCCGGTTCGGTGCCGCTCTTGTCCTTGAGCATCTTGCTGACCTCCTCACTCTGCTTCTTCTCGTCCTGGCTGACGAAGTCCTTGCATTTGGTGTCGCCGCCGGTGTTGATCACTTCTGACGGCGAACAAGCACTGAGCATCAGCGCGGCGATGATGACTGCGGGAGGGGCGAAGCGCTTCATCGAAGGCCTTTCAGAGTCGGGGTCGCTGCTATTTATAGACCGCGGTGCCTGATTCCAAACGCCGCCTTGGGATCCCGGCCTGCGGGTGGCCCGGGTCAGGGCTGCTTTTCCAGCGTGAACTGGTTGACGTCGATATAACCCGCGCGGAAGTTGTCGGCGCAGCCGGTGAGGTACTTCATGTAGCGGTCGTAGACCTCTTCGGACTGAATGGCGATCGCTTCGTCGCGCCGGGATTTCAGCGCGGCCCCCCACAGGTCGAGGGTCTTGGCGTAGTGCTGTTGCAGCGACTGCTGGCGGGTCAGGGCGAAGCCGGCCTTCCCGGCGTGCGTGGCCACCATGTTGGTGCTGGGTAGCCGTCCGCCGGGGAAGATCTCGGTGAGGATGAACTTGGCGAAGCGGACCGTGTCCATGGTGATGGGCAGACCACTCGCGGTGAGCTGCTCCTGATCCAGCACGGTGATCGAGTGCAGCAGCATGACGCCGTCGGCGGGCAGGACCTGGTAGGCCAGCGCGAAGAAGTCGTCGTAACGGTCGTAGCCGAAGTGCTCGAACGCGCCGATCGACACGATGCGGTCGACGGGCTCGTCGAACTCTTCCCAGCCCTGCAGCAGCACCCGCCGGCTGCGCTCGGTGTCCAGCTCGTCGAACGTCTGCTGCACGTGCGCGGCCTGGTTCTTGGACAGGGTCAGCCCGATGACGTTGACGTCGTACTTCTCGATCGCGCGGCGCATGGTGGCGCCCCACCCGCAGCCCACATCCAGCAACGTCATGCCCGGCTGCAGACCCAACTTTCCCAGCGACAGGTCGATCTTGGCGAGCTGCGCCTCTTCCAGGCTCATGTCGTCGCGCTCGAAGTAGGCGCAACTGTAGGTCCGGGTCGGGTCGAGGAACAGTTCAAAGAACTCGTCCGACAGGTCGTAATGGGCCTGTACGTCGTCGAAGTGCGGCGTCAATCGCTCGTTCATGAGGTGGGGAGATGCCTTTCCGGCTTCAGAGGCACTGGGGAGCCCGGCATTCCCGCCGTTGGCTACCCCAGGGTTCCCCGGAAAGCCCAGATCAAACGGTGCGGCGATGAGTTTCGGTCGCACCGCGGGTCATAACGTTCACAACGGACACATCGACAACGTGCGCGAGCAAAGGTGGATTTCATGTCTCATTCCTCCCCGACCCTACCCCCTGTCGCCGATCATCAGACCTGGCGCGCTCAGCTGGATGAACTTCGCAAACGCGAGAAGGCCGCCACCCGGGAACTGGATGCGATCGCCGCCCAGCGCCGCCGGCTCCCGATGGTCGCCCTGCCCGATTACACGCTGATCGGCGCCGATGGTCCCCTCAGTCTGAGCGAGGTGTTCGGCGGCCGCGCGCAGCTCATCACCTACCACCACATGTGGTCGCCGGGAGCGGACTGGCAGTGCGGCGGCTGCACGGGCTTCACCTCGCAATTCACCCGATTGGAATTCCTGGACAACTACGACGCCCGGTTCGTCGTCGTCACCACCGGGACCATCGAGGAGGCCCTGGCGTACCGGACGAAGGTCGGCAACAGGATGGAGTGGTACTCGTCGTCGGACAGCACCTTCTCCTCGGACATGGACGCACCGGCCGGCGGCGGGTTCGCGGTGAATGTGTTCCTGCGCGACGGTGACGCGGTGTACCGCACCTGGCACACGGCCGGCCGGGGCACCGAGCAGCTCAGCCATTCGTTCGGCCTGATCGACATCCTGCCGTGGGGCCGGCAGGAGGAATGGCTCGACTCGCCGCCGGGCTGGCCGTCCCGACCCACCTATTCCGGCTGGCTCGACTCCCCCGACATCGCCCGCGCTTACGGCGCCCCGCATTAAGCAATCCGGTTACCGGACTGGGTTCAACAAAGTCTTGACTGAATCCAGACGAGCGCGAAATATGTGCGCTGTGTCCTCAGCCCAGGATTACGCCGAGCAATTGCGGCGGGCCGATCTGCGGGTGACACGACCAAGGATCGCAGTGCTGGAAGCCGTGCAGGTACATCCGCACGCCGACACCGACACCATCTTCTCCGCCGTACGGCTGGGCCTGCCCGACGTGTCCCGTCAGGCCGTCTATGACGTCCTGAACGCGCTGACCGCGGTCGGTCTGGTCCGGCGAATCCAGCCGTCCGGCTCGGTGGCACGGTATGAGTCCCGGGTCGGCGACAACCACCACCACGTCGTGTGCCGATCCTGCGGGGTGATCGCCGACATCGATTGCGCGGTCGGTCAGGCTCCCTGCCTGACTCCGTCGGACGACGACAACGTCTTGGATGGGTTCGTTCTCGACGAGGCCGAAGTCATCTATTGGGGCCTGTGCCCCGACTGTTCGAGTGATTCCTGATCACAACCGTGATCACTGCCCGTTTCACCTAACACCCGGAAGGAATGCTGTGTCATCCGATACGTCCGACAGCCGCCCACCCCACGACGACGCGGGAACCGCCAGCACGAGCGAGAGCGAGAACCCGGCGATCCCCTCGCCCACGCCGAAGTCGGATGCGCCGCGGACCAACCAGGACTGGTGGCCCAATCAGATCGATGTGTCGAAGCTGCACCCGCACTCGCCGCAGTCCAACCCGCTGGGCGAGGACTTCGACTACGCCGCGGAGTTCGCCAAGCTCGACGTCAACGCGCTCAAGGCCGACCTGACGTCGGTGATGACCACCTCGCAGGACTGGTGGCCCGCCGACTACGGCCACTACGGCGGCTTCTTCATCCGGATGAGCTGGCACGCGGCCGGCACCTACCGCATCTACGACGGTCGCGGCGGCGGCGGCCAGGGACTGCAGCGGTTCGCGCCGCTGAACAGCTGGCCCGACAACGCCAGCCTGGACAAGGCGCGCCGGCTGTTGTGGCCGGTCAAGAAGAAGTACGGCAACAAGATCTCCTGGGCAGACCTGCTGGTCTTCGCCGGCAACGTGGCCCTGGAGTCGATGGGATTCGAGACGTTCGGCTTCGCGTTCGGTCGTCCGGATGTCTGGGAGCCCGAAGAGATCCTGTTCGGCGAAGAGGACGAATGGCTGGGCACCAACAAGCGCTATTCCGGTAAGCGTGACCTCGCCGAGCCGTACGGCGCGACCACGATGGGTTTGATCTACGTCAACCCCGAGGGGCCCGAAGGCAAGCCGGATCCGATCGCCGCCGCGCACGACATCCGGGAAACGTTCGGCCGGATGGCCATGAACGACGAGGAGACCGCCGCGCTGATCGTGGGTGGCCACAGCTTCGGCAAGACGCACGGTGCCGGCGACGCCGGCCTGGTGGGACCCGAGCCGGAGGCGGCCCCGATCGAGGCGCAGGGGCTGGGCTGGCAAAGCTCGTACGGCAGCGGCGTGGGCAAGGACGCCATCACCAGTGGACTGGAAGTGGTCTGGACACCGACCCCGACCAAGTGGGACAACAGCTTCCTGGAGACGCTGTACGGCTACGAATGGGAGCTGACCAAGAGTCCCGCCGGTGCCTGGCAGTACACCGCGAAGGACGGTGCCGGCGCCGGGACCATCCCCGACCCGTTCGGTGGCCCGGGCCGCAACCCGACCATGCTCGTCACCGACGTCTCACTGCGCGAGGATCCGATCTACCGCGAGATCACCAGCCGCTGGTTGAAGAACCCCGACCAGCTCTCCGAGGCCTTCGCCAAGGCTTGGTACAAGCTGCTGCATCGCGATCTGGGACCGATCTCGCGCTACCTCGGGCCCTGGGTTGCCGAGCCGCAGTTGTGGCAGGACCCGGTTCCGGCGGTCGACCACGCTCTGGTGGACGACCAGGATGTGGCGTCGCTGAAGGCCAAGGTTCTGGACTCCGGTCTGACGGTCCCCCAGCTGGTCAAGGCGGCGTGGTCGTCGGCGAGCAGCTACCGCAACACCGACAAGCGCGGCGGGGCGAACGGGGCGCGGGTTCGGCTGGAGCCGCAGAAGGACTGGGAGGTCAACGAGCCGGCTGAGCTGGGTCAGACGTTGGCGGTCCTCGGGCAGATTCAGCAGGACTTCAACGCCTCTGCCGGGGACGGCAAGAAGATCTCGTTGGCCGACCTGATTGTGCTGGCCGGGTCCGCGGCGGTGGAGAAGGCGGCCAAGGACGGCGGCTACGAGATCTCGGTGCACTTCGCGCCCGGGCGCACCGATGCCACGCAGGAGAACACCGACGTGGAGTCGTTCTCGGTGCTCGAACCGCAGGCCGACGGGTTCCGCAACTACGTGCGCCCCGGCGAGAAGGCGCCACTCGAGCAGCTGCTGCTCGAGCGTGCCTACCTGCTGGGGGTGACCGGCCCGGAGTTGACGGTGCTCATCGGTGGTCTGCGTGCCCTGGGCGCCAATCACGGCGGCACCAAGCACGGCGTCTTCACCGACAAGACCGGCGTGTTGACCAACGACTTCTTCGTCAACCTGCTCGACATGGGTACGCAGTGGAAGCCGTCGGAGACCGCGGAGAACGTCTACGAGGGCACCGACCGGGCGACCGGCGAACTCAGGTGGACCGCCACCGCCAACGACCTGGTGTTCGGCTCGAACTCGATCTTGCGGGCCTTGGTCGAGGTGTACGCGCAGGACGACAATCAGGGCAAGTTCGTCGAGGACTTCGTCGCAGCGTGGGTCAAGGTGATGAACAGCGACCGGTTCGACCTGAATTAGTTCGGGGCGAGAGGGCACCCCGCGGGCCACGTGCTCGCGGGGTGTCGCTTTCTCAGCAGACGTGGTTGGCCGGACCGATGACCGCCCACACCGTCTTTCCGGAGTCGGTGGGAGTGTTCCCCCACTCACGGCTGAGGACCCGCAGGACCTCCACGCCTGACGCGCCGGGCACGGCTGTACAGATATGACGCAGTTGCGTGGGCGTGGGATCCGGGTCGTCGACGGCAACCGTGACGCTGGCGCCGTTGGTTTCCAGCCGCAGCTTCGCGCAGCCGCCGGAACGCTGATTGATCAGATCCTCGAAGAACACCGTCGCGACGGTCGTGGCCGCGGGGATGAACTCGCACTTCGACCATCGGGTGAGCCAGTCGGTGACCAGACTGCAGGCCCGTGCCACCGTGTCCGGCATGATCGGCAACTCGACGTGCGCGCGACGCCGCAGCGGACTCTCGCGGGGCACGTTGGCGACGGCTTCGGTGAGCGACGGATAAACCGTCAGATACCGCGTCAAACCGTTGCGCCGGATCGCGTCGCGACCTTGCTGGTGGGAGCAGACCAGCGCCATCGGCACCTCGTGCCAGACGTTGACCTGCCAGTAGGCGTTGAGGAACACCATCCAGGCCGAGGCGGCCGGCACCTCCAGTTCGGACACGTCCACCACCACCGCGACCGGCTCGTCGACGGCGGTCTTGACCAGGTAATCCCGCAGCCGCAGATACGTGGTGCTGTCGAGCACACCTACAGCGGTGACCAGGGTGACGTCGTCGCGCACGGACGGCGTCAGCTCCAGTCGACTATGAATGCCCAAGCTGCGCCCCCTGGCCCAGAACCACCACCTGTGCGTATCTTGCACCGGGCGTCCTACCTGTGGCAACGGCCGTTTGTCGATCGAGCTTGCCGGATGCGATGTCAGCAAACGATGTTCGGCGCGGGGCCGATCAGCGCGTCAAGTCCCACTGCCCGTAGTCAGCCGCCAGGATGTCGTCCACGTCGACTTTGATGCCGTTGAGGACGGGACCTTCGAGCACTCGCTGATACAACACCGCGGCCGGCTCGCGCTGGCCGTGCGACCACCCGATCGTCTGCCATGCCCATTTGTGGCCCGGGGTGGTCGAGTTTCCGATGACACCGTCTCTGATCGCCCAGCCGCATACCTGGTAGCTGCCGTAGATGCCGCTGCGGCCGACGCCGAGTACCGAGTTGATGCCTCGAAACCATTGCAGCGCAACGGTGTTCCAGGTGTTCTGGTCGATGTCCTCGTCGACGCTGAAGAAGATCGGGGCCGACGGTGGGCCGCCCGCGGCCGCGTGCAGGCTCTGCGCCGTCTGGGCATCGGCCACGCCGCCGTCATATCCGCGGGTGTAGTCCGACGGCGAGTCGACCCAGCCCGGCTTGCCGTATTGAAAGTTGCTGACGATGTGCAGACCGGCGGCGCGCAGGGAGTCGGCGTACTGGCGGGTGATCGGCTTGGCTTCGAAGTGCGCGCCGGGCCGCTCCGTCGACACGTAGTTGACGACCCCGTCGTAGCCGGCGGCCTTGATCTCCTCGGGTGGGATGCGGCGTTCGGCGAAATCGATCAACTGGCCGCTGGCCGCCGACGCCTTCGGTGGGTTCTGAGTGGCGGCCCACGTCCCCAGGCCGAGCAATACCGGAGCGGCGGCGTACCGGAACGCGTCGCGTCGGGTCACCGAACGCGCATGAAGGTGCCTACCTGGTGATTCAGCCGAATCGTGCACGGCGCGATGGTAACAAGCCTGTTGTCGCAGCACCCGGTCAATGCCCGGAGAAGTTCGGCGACCTCTTCTGGGCGAACGCCGACAACCCTTCCTTGGCGTCTTGGGAGCGCATGACCTCTCTGACGAAGCGTCGCTCGATGCGGCGGGCGTCTGCGTCGTCGAGCCATCCGCTGGCCAGGATCGACGCCTTGGCATTGCGGACGGCCAACGGACCATTGGCGGCGATGCGCGCGGCGATCCCGCGTGCCTTGGCCAGTGACTGGCCGGTGGGCACGACATGTCCGACGAGGCCGAAGTGGTAAGCCTCCTCGGCAGTGAGGGGATCGCCCGTCAGGATCATCTCCATGGCCTTGGTGTAGGGGATCTGGCGCTTGAGTCGCACGGTGGATCCGGCGCCGGCGATCATCCCGAACTTGGCTTCCGGCAATCCGAAGACGGCCTGCTGCTCGGCGATCCGGATATCGGTCTGCTGCAACATTTCACACCCGCCGCCCAGGCACGGCCCGTTGACCGCCGCGATCAGCGGCTTGGCCAGCGACCGGCTGAGCAGCAGGCCCTCGCTGATGATCGTGCCGACATCCTTGGGCGGCGCCGAATCCGACGGCTTGGCGGCCTCGACCATCCACCCGTCGGCCAAATCGCCGCCCACACAATAGGAGTCGCCGGCCCCCGTCAGGATCGCCGCCCGGATCCCGTCGTCGGCGTCGATCTCGTCCCAGGCAGCCGCCATCAAGGTGAGCATCGACGGCGTGAGTGCGTTCTTGCGACGTGGATTGTTCATCGTGAGAATGACGACGTCACCATCGCGCTGGTAGCTCAAGTGAGGTTCGGTCATTCGTCCGCCTATCGTAAAAGTTTGTGCTGCAGTGCGATTGGTCGATTGCCGCGCGCAGATTCGACGGCGGGAGCGTCGTCGTCGGGCATCGGACAAGTATCGCCGACAGCCGGCAGAACGCCAGTGTGCTGTGCATCTCGAATCAACCCGCGCGCGGGTCGGGTGCGAGTCGCTACCATCTTGCTGTGCGTCGAGAAAATGCCCGGAAATCGGTTGATCTTGGCCTCGCGGTGCTCGCGACCGTGGCCGCCCTGCTGTCGGCCGGCGTGGTCTTGCCCATCGCCGCGCTGGTCGCGCCGCCGTCAGCGGCAGCCGCGAACTGTCCACAGATCGAGGTCGTCTTCGCCCGCGGCCGACTCGAGTCGCCGGGCACCGGCGTCCTGGGCAACGCGTTCATCAACGCGCTCAGCTCCAAGGTGGGCGGTCGCAGCATGGGCACGTACGCCGTTAAGTATCCGGCGGACACCGAGGTCGACGTCGGCGCCAATGACATGAGCCGGCACATCCAGTACATGGTCAACAACTGCCCGAACACCCGGCTGGTGCTCGGCGGCTACTCGCTCGGTGCCGCCGTCACCGATGTGGTGCTCGCGGTTCCCATGAGCGCCTTCGGGTTCGACAGTCCCCTGCCGCCCGAGGCGGAGCAGCACATCGCCGCGGTGGCGTTGTTCGGCAACGGCAGCCAATGGGTCGGGCCGATCACCAACTTCAACCCGGTCTACAACGACCGGACCATCGAGCTCTGTCACGGCGCCGACCCGATCTGTAATCCGGCCGACCCGAACACGTGGAAGCAGAATTGGCCGGCGCACCTCGCAAGTGCCTATGTGGCCGACGGGATGGCCAACGAGGCGGCCGATTTCGTAGCGGGCAAGCTGTAGCCGCTACCGCCATCTGGGCCGGGGCCGCGCGGTACGGCCGCGCCTGCCGATAGCCGCGGGCAGCATGCGCCGGGCGCGCAGGCTGCGCTGCAGACGACGGGCCAGCACCAGGACGACCAGGCTCCCCGCGGTTCTGCCCAGGGCCAGCCGGCTGGTGCGCTGCTGCCAGGACGGTGCTCTGTTCCTGGCCGGCGATCTCGCGCCGGCGTGCCGGCCGAACTGGTAGCCGGTGCACAACGCAGTCAGCAGCGCAAAACCGATTACAAACGCCGCCATGCTCAACAGCGTGCTCGGTTGCGGTCGCGTCGAGGTCACATGCCAGATACACCTCGGCCAAAAAGTCGCGCTCGCGGTAATGGAATGCAACCTAAAATCAGTTTGAAAATAAAAGCCGAGACCGGCGAAGAGCCGGGCCGGCACAGGAAAGAGATAACCTCACCCTGAGTTCAACTATTGCCGGCGAGCCTCATATGTTCGTCGTGCGGAAATCTCTTCAGTTATCCGTGATAGCTGTGCTATAGAGCCGCGCGGTGCCGTTGCGGCGGGGGTGCGTCCGGCGGGACGGGTCGCCCGGCGCGACCCGCTACGACAGGCCCCTCCAATCGACGAGTCGGAGTCCTGCTGACGGCGGCACGGATCGGGTGTGGCCCGGCCGCAGACGGTCGCGTCGAAGCTGGCATTCCGCGAAAGACGGTCACCGACAAGCTGATTCAGCGCAGCCGGGCGGGTGTCGTTTCGCGCGGCCGGCGTCTGGGCGGCGCATTCCAGGACAAACCGGACCGCGGGACGGTTGCGCCGCGCCGGTGCCGCCGTTCTTTCCGTGCCCGCATCCCGCCCTCGGCAACAGCTGCCTTAATTCTATGAAGTGCATGTGACTAAAAATCAGGATGAATGTTGTGAAAACATCAAGATCAGCGTCCATTTGTGGGACGGACACGTTGGGACGGTTCGGCACAGAGTCAATACCGTGTCGAAATAACAACGCAACACACAGACGTGTGCGTGTGCAATTTTCCCAATGCTTGTTGGAGGAAATCCTATGTCTTTCGTTCGCACATATCCAGAGCACTTGACGGCGGCCGCCAGCAACCTGCAGTCGCTGGGCGCGGCGCTGAACATCGGGACGGCGGCGGCCGCCGCCCCGACCACCGGCGTGGTTCCCGCGGCTGCCGACGAGGTGTCGATCCTGACCGCGGCGCAGTTCGCCACCCACGCGACCCGGTTCCAGGAACTGCACGCCCAGGCGGCCCGGATCCAGGCCACGTTGACGGCGACGCTTTCGGCCAGCGGCGGCTCGTACGCGGAGACCGAAGCTGCCAACGCCGCGGCAGCGGGCTAGTCAGCCTCGGACATCTAGGGAGTCATAGCAATGGTGGACTACGGATTGTTGCCGCCCGAGATCAATTCCGGGCGTATTTATGCAGGCCCGGGTGCGGGTTCGCTGGTGGCCGCGGCGGTCGCCTGGGGCAACCTGGCCGCTGACCTCGGCGAGGCCGCGGCCGGACACCGTTCGGTGATCGAGAGCCTGACCAGCGGCCCCTGGCTGGGACCGGCCTCAGCGCAGCTGGTTGCGGCTGTCTCCCCGTTCGTGACGTGGTTGAGCAGCAGCGCCGAACAGGCAGCCGAGGCCGCCAGTCAGTCGGCCGCGGCAGCGGCCGCCTACGACGCGGCGTTCGCGGCCAGCGTCCCGCCGCCACTGATTGCGGGCAACCGGGCCCTGGTGCAGGAGCTGACCGCCACGAACCTGCTCGGCCAGAACAGCGCGGCCATCGCGCAGCTCGAGGCCCAGTACGCCGAGTTCTGGGCCCAGGACTCTGGCGCGATGTATGCCTATGCGGGTCGCGCGTCGTCGGCGACCCAGCTGTCCGAGCTGGCGGCGCCGGCCGAGGTGGCGGACCCCTACGGCCTGGTCGACCAGGCGCTGGCGGTGTTCAAGTCGGAGTACAACTCCGCGTACACCAACGTCAACCAGGTGCTGGCGCAGATCAACCCGAGGGTCGGCGATGTGCTGAAGACGCTGTCGACGCCGATCAACCAGCAGGCGATCGACGCGTTCCTGGTGCAGAACACGCCGCTGGACGACATCGTCGGGCTGTACAGCAAGTACATCGGGCCGTACGTGCAGGCGCTGCAATCCGGGATTCAGTCCACCCAGTCCTTCGGTCAGGTCACCAATGGTCTGGTGGCGGCGGCCAACTTCGCCAAGCCGGCCGCGTCCGCTGCCAAGGCCGCCGAGGGCGCGGCGTCGGCGGCCGGCGCTGCCGCCTCCAACGCGGGCCAGGCTGCGGCCGGCGCAGGTCAGGCCGCCGCCGGTGCGGCTGCAACGCTCGGCAAGGCCATTCCGATCGGCGGTTTGTCGGCCCCGGCCAGCTGGGTCCCGTGGCAGTCCACCCTCAACCCCGGCGTCGCGTCGGCGATCCCGGCCGGCGTCGAGAGCGCCAACAGCTTCCCGATGGCGCCGCCGTTCGGACAGTTCCTCAACGGCGGCTACGGCCGGAACCAGCCGACCTACGGATTCAAGCCGTCGGTCATGGCCAAGCCGCCGGCAGCCGGCTAGCGGTCGGATCTGGGGGACAAACCATGGTCGACTATGGCCTTTTGCCGCCCGAGATCAATTCGGGACGGATATACGCCGGACCGGGGTCGGGTCCGTTACTGGCCGCCGCGGCGGCATGGAGCGGGGTGGCCGCGGACCTGCAGGCCGCCGCGTCCGGTCATCGGTCGGTCATCACCGAACTGACCAGTGGCCCGTGGCTGGGGCCCTCGTCTGCGGCGCTGCTCTCGGCGGTGACGCCGTTCATCGCCTGGCTGGACAGCGGTTCGGTGGAGGCTGAACAGACGGCGAGCCAAGCCTATGCAGCGGCGGCCGCATACGAGACGGCGTTCGCGGCGCACATCCCGCCGCCGGTGATCGCGGCCAACCGTGCCCTGCTCGCGGTGTTGGTCGCGACCAATTTTCTGGGTCAGAACACCCCAGCAATCGCAGCGACCGAGGCCGTGTACGCCGAGTTCTGGGCTCAGGACGCGGCCGCGATGTACACCTACGCGGGCAGTTCGGCGGCGGCGACGGAACTGACGGAGTTGCCGCAGCCGGCCGACGTGGCCGACCCACTGGCGGTGATCGACCAGACCCTCGCGGCATTCAAGTCACAGGTGACGTCGTTGCAGAACCAGCTCACCAGCGTGATGAACCCGATCAACACCAGGGTCGCCGACGTCCTCAAGACGCTGTCGTCGCCGATCAACCAGACGGCAATCGATCAGTGGTTGATCGCCAATACGCCGCTCGACGACCTGGTCCCCCTCTACAGCAAGTACATCCAACCGTATCTGCAGGCACTGCAGGGCGTGTTCCAGTCCGGTCAGGCTTTCGGGCAGGCGACCAGCGCCCCCATCGCGTTGAACACCTTCGCGAACAATCTGGCACCCGCGGCCAAGGCGGCCGCCGGTGCGGCTCAGGCCGCCGGGTCTGCGGCGGGCAACATCGGATCGAAGGTCGGCAGTGTGACCGCCGGTCTGGGCAGGTCGGTTCCGCTCGGCCGGCTGTCGGTGCCGGTGAGCTGGACCTCTGCGACCGGCTCGGCGACCCCGGCGGCGACCGCGGCCGGCAGCGCGGGCGCGGTCCCGGCCGCGGCGGAAGGTGCTGTCGTCGGAAACACGCCGGTGGCGCCGCCGTTCGGCCAGTTCATCAACGCCGGGAACGGTCGCAAGACGCCGTCCTACGGGCACCGACTGACGTTCATGACCCGACCGCCGGCGGCCGGCTGAGCGGTTCGCGGATTTTCCCGAGGTTCGGCGCGGCTGCTATGGTGCGTTGCTTATGCGCGAAATAGATCGTCGCCGCATGCTTTTGATGACGGGGCTGATGACGGGGGCGGCCGCGCTGACCGCAGTCCCCTCCCCCAAGGTCTCGGCAGCGCCCAGCGGCGGCTCGGGGCCCTACATCTTCCACGACGAATTCGACGGACCGGCCGGCTCGGCGCCAGATCCGTCGAAGTGGACGGTGTCGAAGGCACGCGAGACCATGAAGGACCCGACCTATTGGGAGCAGCCCGAGCGTGTCGGGCAGTACCGCGACGACCGGCGCAACGTGTTCATCGACGGCAACTCCAACCTCGTCATTCGGGCCGCCAAGGACGGCGACACCTACTACGGCGGCAAGATCTTCAGCCCGTGGCAGGGCGGCATCGGGCACACCTGGGAGGCCCGGATCAAGTTCGACTGCCTGACCGCCGGTGCTTGGCCCGCATTCTGGTTGTCCAGCGATGCTCAGGGTGAGATCGACATCGTCGAATGGTATGGAAACGGCAAGTGGCCCTCGGCGACGACCGTGCACGCCAAGGCCAACGGCTCGGAGTGGCAGACGCACAACATCGCGGTCGACAGCGGGTGGCACACCTGGCGGGTCCAGTGGGACGACGCCGGCATGCGTTTCTGGCAGGACTATGCCGATGGTGCGGCGCCCTACTTCACCGTCGCCGCTCACTCGATGGCGGATTGGCCGTTCAACAATCCCGGATACCAGGTGTTCCCGATCTTGAACCTCGCGGTCGCGGGCTCCGGTGGCGGTGACCCGGGACCCGGGACCTATCCGGCGCAGATGCTCGTCGACTACGTGCGGGTCTGGTAGAGGAAATACTTCAGCAAACCCACGCCGGAATCCTCAGCGCGTTCAATACGACAAGTGTCGAATATGGGGGTCGAAAGCGAAAATCGTGCGAAATCGTCAGGCCGGAGCGTCGTCGGTACCGTAGCGCCGAGGCCTGTGGGTAACGCCCTGCACGTCGTGACCCATCGCGAGTGCGCGCTGCCTGCCGATATATGCCGGGTGGCGCCGCATAGCGGCTTCGAGTTGGCGTTCCCGGCGCTGAGCTGCCGTCCACAGCGGGTGCGATTGGAGGTCAATCACTTTGGCCTCGGCTGCCTTCGCCATGATTGTCAGCTCCTCTCCGATTAGCACGCATAAGCGAAAATCGGGTGTTTTTGTCGCCTGTTTCGCAAGGATGCCCAGCAAAGCTGTGACCTAACCGTGTCTGAAGATGAGAATTTGCCGTGAATTTGCAACTCGGCAGTTATCTGCATCACAGGAAGCGCTCGTCGGACCAACAGGTTGGGGTTCGGCCGTGACATGCACAGCGTTATAACACTCACCGGTGACAACGTGGCCGAACGCGCATGGGTACCGTTCGGGGCATGGCCAACCGACGCTTTCTCCTGCACAAACGCCCCACCGGACGCATCGGAACGGACACCTTCGAACCCGACGAGCAACCCGTCCCCGACATTGGCGAGGGCGAGGCGCTGGTTCGGGTGGACTGGATCTCGCTGGACCCGACGAACCGCATGTGGATCACCGATGTGCCGACCTACCTGCCGCCCGTCGGCATCGGGGAGGTCATGCGGGCGGGCGGTATCGGCGAGGTCGTCGCCTCCAACAACCCGAACTACCCGGTGGGGCAGACCGTCCAGGGCCTGGTCGGCTGGCAGGAATATGTGGTCGCGTCCGACACCATGCCGCTGATGCCGGTCCACGTTGCTGACGGCGTCTCTCCGAGCGCCTACATGGGCGCGCTGGGCATGACCGGGCTGACCGCCTGGATCGGTATCCGCGACATCGGCAAGCCGAAACCGGGCGAGACGGTAGTGGTGTCGGCGGCTGCGGGCGCGGTCGGCTCGGTCGCCGGTCAGCTCGCCAAGGCCGACGGTGCCCGCGTCGTCGGCATAGCGGGGGGCCCGGAGAAGTGCGCGCTGCTGACCGAACAACTCGGTTTCGACGCCGCAGTCGATTACAAGACGGACGACTGGTACGCGCAGCTGGCCGCGGCGACGCCCGACGGCATCGACGTCGACTTCGAGAACGTCGGCGGCCCCATCATGGACGCCGTCTTCGCGCGGCTGAATATCGGTGCGCGCGTTGCGCTTTGCGGTTTGATCTCGGGTTACAACGAGGCCGATCCGCCGCCCGGGCCACGCGCGTTCGGCAACCTGCTCATCCAGCGCGCGACCGTGCAGGGCTTCATCGTGCTGGACCATTTCGGCCGCGCTCCCGAAGCGATCAGCGAAATCGGCGGGTTGATCGCCGATGGCAAGCTCACGCCGCTGGAAACCGTCGTCGAGGGCTTCGAGGAGTTGCCGACCGCGATCAACATGCTCTTCGACGGCCAGAACGTCGGCAAGCTGATGGTGAAGATCACCTAGCGGCATCGTCATGCCGACCTACTGCTCACCCACCTTGGCCGAGCAGACACAAAAGCCCCCTTTTTGCCGACGATTTAGGGGTTTTTGCGTCTGCTCGGCAGATTAAAGTTGATCGTGCGCCGCCGGCCCGGTCGCGCCGAGCAGTACCGTGTGTTCCAGGCCGAGATGCGACAACCCGCCCCGTGACCCACCGACGTCGACCCGGCATGGCTACACAACCTGCGCGCGCACCCGGACGTGCACATCGAAATCGGTACCGACGCCTACGATGTGCGGGCCCGTGAGCTGCCTCGCGACGAACGCGACGCCGTCTACCCACGGATCGTGGAGCGGGCACCCGGGTTCGGCGGGTTCATCCCGGTCATCGAACTGCAGCGGATCTGATTCTTGGGATCGGTAGCGGTCCGGCGGCTCTGTACTTGGCGCAACGACGACGCCAACGAGGCGCCGCGCCACGAAAGGAAGACCGCCATGAACATCGTCCCCGCCGGCATCGAGCAGCAGATCAACCGCGTCGACCGGCAGCGCAGCCTGTGGATCGGGATCAGCCTGGCCGTGCTGGCCGCCGGTTCGTTCTTCCGGTTGCTCTGGATGCTCTACGTCTCGATGACATTCGGCTGGTTCGTCGGTCCGATGGCCTTCAACATCGTGGTGTCACTCGTCGTCGGCACGGTCGCCGCGGCCGGCGCGATCGGCTTTCTGAACCGCTACTTCAACGGCCCCGAATCCCATCGGATCTGACGCACAACAGACAAATGGTCCCGGGCTTCGGCTCGGGACCATTGGTCGTCGGATCGTTCGACCCAGAGGTTAGGCTACCGTCGACAAATCAAGAGCCTAGGGGCAGAAGATGATTCGTGAGGAGTGAGGCGTTGACCGGGACGGGCAGTCGCATAGCGGTGGTAACCGGCGGAGCCTCGGGTATAGGGGAAGCCACCTGTCATGAACTGGCGCAACGCGGCCACAGCGTCGCCGTGCTCGATGTGAACGGCGCTGCCGCGCAGCGCGTCGCCGCCGACCTCGGGTCGGCGGGCGTTGCCGCGCTGGGTGTCCAGGTGGACGTCACCGACCGGGCCGGTGTGGAGAGCGTCTTCGCCCGGGTGCGCGCCGAACTGGGGCCTATCGGCATTCTGGTGACCAGCGCCGGCAAGGCAACCTTCTCGCCGTTCGCCGACATCACCGTCGAGTCGTGGGCCGAGATCATCGACATCAACCTGACCGGAACATTTCACTGCTGCCAGGTGGCGCTGCCGGACATGGTCGCCGCCAAGTGGGGCCGGATCGTGATGATCTCGTCGTCGAGCGCGCAACGCGGCAGCCCGTACATGGCGCACTATGCGGCGGCGAAGGGCGCGGTCATCACCTTGACGAAGTCGCTGGCCAACGAGTATGCCGCGGTCGGCATCACCGTGAACAATGTGCCGCCGTCGAGTATCGACACGCCGATGTCGCGCCAGTCCCAGGCCGAGGGCAAACTCGGCTCACCCGAGCAGTTGGCCAAACTGATCCCGATGGGCCACATGGGTTCTCCGGAGGACATCGCCGCCGCCGTGGGTTTCCTGTGTTCAAAGGAAGCGGGATTCATCACCGGACAGGTGCTCGGTGTCAACGGCGGCGCGGTGATGTGACTTCCAGCCGGCGGTCGACTGTTTCCGGGATCGCTAGACCTGCACCAGGTCCGGGTGGAACTTGGCCGCCATCCGGCGTAACCCGTCGCGCCAGTCGACCGTGCTGCCACCGCCGATGAGTTCGTGCAGTCGGGTCACATCGACGGGATTGCCGCGCAGCGCCTGGGCGCTTTCGCTGAACACCGGTTCCCGACCGATCAGCGTGCCCAGATAGCCGCACCATTCCTGGATGCTCACCATCTGGTCGCCGGCCCAGTTCACCGTCACGGCCGGAACCGAAGCCGCGGCAAGCAGTTTCGGGATGGTGGCGATGATGTCGTCCTGGTGGATCGGGTTGTAGAACGCCGCGCCGCCGGGTGGCACCGGGATCGGGCTGCCGCCCAGGATCATCTCCATGTGGTAGAACGGCCAGCCGCCGTTGTCGCCGTAGGGGACGTTGAGTCGCGCGATCGTGGTGGGTACGCCGAGGATGCGCGCCGTGGTGCGGGCGACCGTCTCGCCGGCGATCTTGGAGATCGAGTAGGTGGGGAACAGCGGCTTGTGGTTGTCGCCCAAGGCGGCACGCTCGGTGCGCACTTCGTCGTCGGGCGGATCGTAGACGGCGGCAGATGAGCAGTGCAGGAACGCTTTTGCGTCGCGACAGTGCGCCATCAGCAGGCCGACCGATTCGGCATTGGCACCCAGGTCCTTGTCCCAGCGGCCGCTCTTGGCCACCGCCAGGTTGAGCACGTAGTCGAAGTCGGCGGGCAGCGCGCTGAAGTCCCCCGCGGCCAGGTTGACCGTCTCGCACCGCACGCCTGCCTGCTCGAGACGGTTGCGCGCAGCCGCGTCGGTGAACCGGGCGATACCCCAGACCTCGTTGTCGGGCGCCAGGGCCAGGGCGACCGGAGTGGCGACCTGGCCGGTCACCCCGGTGATCAGGATCTTCGAGTCACGCATGGGCTGATGGTAGGTGACCTCGGTAGCCAGGACGCGTCCCCGGTGACTTTTGCGCATTCTGCTCAGCACCCGTGGTAGGGTCCCCCCATGCCCACCCGGGGGCGCATCGACCTGCGGCTCGCCAGCCGGGTACTGCTGCTGCAACTGGTGTTGGTCACGCTCACGCTGATCGTCGCCTTCGTGCTGTTCGCTCAGTTCAACCGGCACCGCCTGGATCTGCAATACGGCGTGCACGCAATGGATATCGCTCGCGTGGTGGCTTCGTCCCCGACCGTGCTGACCAACATCCGGCGCTACGACGACACTCAGGTGACGACGGACCCCGCAACGGTGAACGAGCTTGCGGCGGGCCCGCTGCAGACCGTCGCCTCCCGGGTGGAGCAGCGCACCCACGTGTTGTTCGTCGTGATCACCAACGTCGACGGCATCAGGCTGGCTCACCCCCATCGCGACGAGCTGGGCCGCCGGGTCAGCACCGATCCCGGTCAGGCGCTGGCCGGACACGAAGAGGTGGTTCACGAATCGGGCACCCTGGGACGCTCGATCGTCGCCAAAGTCCCTGTGTTGGAAGCGGGTACGAACCGGGTGCTGGGCATGGTCAGCGTCGGCGTCTCCACCAGGGCGTTCGACGAACAATTCTCCAAGAACCTGCGCGTGCTCGCTCCGCTCGGTGGCGCCGCCCTGCTGATCGGAGTGATCGGCTCGGTCGCGCTGGCGCGGCGGTGGCGGGGTTTGACGCTGGGATTGCGGCCCGCTGAGATGGCCGAACTGGTGCGCACTCAGGCGGCGGTGCTGCACGGTATTGGCGAGGGGGTGCTGGCGACCGACCAGACCGGCACCATCACCTTCGTCAACGACGAGGCGTGCCGATTGCTGCAGATCACCAACGAGCTCGGCCGCAATATCAGCGAAATCGGTTTGACACCAAGGGTTCTCGATGTCGTCGAGGTCGCGTCCGAACACACCCCGACCGCACCGACGCTGGCCACCGTCGGTCAGCGCATCGTCGTCGTCTCGGCGCGCAAGGTGCACCGCGACGGACGCGAACTGGGCACCGTGCTGGTGGTCCGCGACCGCACCGACGTCGAATCACTGACCCGCCAGCTCGACGCGGTGCAGGTGATGAGTACCGCGTTGCGCGCCCAGCGCCACGAATTCGCCAACCGGTTGCATCTGCTCAACGGGTTGCTGCACACCGGCCACGTCGAAGAGGGCTTGCAGTATCTGGAGGAACTGCTCGGGTCGGGCCCGCTGGGATCGGCGGTGCCCGGTATCGATTCCATCCGCGACACGCATCTGCAGGCATTCCTGGCGGCCAAGGCGGCGACCGCCCGCGAAGCCGGGGTGACGTTGGTCATCGGTGCCAACACCTGGGTGTCGGGCCGGCTCGAATTGCCGGTGGATGTCACCACCGTGGTGGGCAACCTGGTCGACAACGCGATCGACGCCGCCCGGACCAGTGACAACCCGGTCAAAGAGGTGGAAGTCGAACTGCTGCAAGAGGGTTCGACGCTGCACGTGACGGTGGCCGACAGCGGTGACGGTGTCGCGGCCGACTTCGTCGAGGAACTGTTCACCGAGGGCACCTCGACGAAGCCGGATTCGGGGATACCGGGCGGGCGCGGTATCGGACTGGCGTTGTCGCGTCAGATCAGTCGTGCCCTGGGCGGTGATCTTCGGCTGTCCAGTCCGGGCAATCCGGCTGCAGGACAAGGGCTCCGAGGCGCGGAGTTCATTGCCCGGCTACCGGGCGTGATGACCGAGGAGGAGCAGTGGGCGGCGCAGACCTGACCGTGCTGGTGGTAGACGACGACTTCCGGGTCGCCAACATGCACGCCGGAATCGTCGACGCGATGCCAGGTTTCGCCGTAGCCGCCCGCGTCAACACGCTCGCCACGGCACGCGAGGCCCCAGCAGTCGACCTGGCACTGGTCGACGTGTACCTGCCCGACGGGTCCGGCGTCGACTTCGTGCGCGAACTGCGCGGGGACGCCATGATTTTGACGGCGGCCACCGAAGCCGAAACCGTCCGCGCGGCGCTGGCCGCGGGCGCGGTGAGCTATCTGGTCAAGCCGTTCGCCACCACCGAACTGGCTGCCCGCCTCGCCGGTTACGCCCGCTACCGGAAGATCCTGTCCGGTCCCAACCTGGCCGCCGGCGACGTGGATGCCGCACTGGACGCGCTGCGGCCCAGGGTGACTGCCGCGCAGCCGTCCACCTCCGTGGCCTCCCCCACCAAAAAGCTTGTGCTGCAAGCCCTGCGCTCTACGACAGCGCCGATGTCGGCCGCCGAGATGTCCGCGGCGATCGGCATCTCGCGAGCCACCGCGCAGCGGTATCTGGCATCGCTGGCCACGACCGGGGAGGTCAGCGTCGGGCTGCGCTACGGGACCACCGGACGTCCCGAACAAGAATTCAGGGCGGTCGAATCTGCTAATCGCCGGCCCAGGGATAGGACATCGGGATAACCAGAGAATCGGCGGCCAGCTGGTCGACGTCGGTATAGGTCTGCGCGATCTGAGTGAATGCCGCACCGGCCCGGATGAGCTCCTGCTGGGCCGCCCTGTTCAGGTCCAGCATCGCGGCGGCTTCGGCATGAAACGCCAGCACCGCCTGCGCCGACACCTCGTCGGCGCCGGCCGGCGCGAGACCGGTCACCGACATCGACGCCTGGTCGCCGGCCTGTAGGGAACTGATACCGATCTGGACGACCTGCGCGCCGATATCCCCGACGATCGGATGAAATGTCATGGTCTGCATTGGTGTACTCCTCGTTGTTGCGCCCCCGCAGTGCGAAACCGGTGACACCGCCATCGGCGGGTGCTTGTTCGTTTCGCGTCGCACCTGCTGCTCGTGAAGTCGAAGCTAGGGCGGCGGCACAAAGCTGTCGCGGTTGTGGGCGATAGTCGGAGTAAGCGACGATTACCTGGTTTTGCGCATTGTGCTCATGGACCGGAAAACGTGCATTCGGGCCGGTCCGGGCGGCTTAGAATTGACGTGTTGTCCAGCACGGTCGAGTGATGATGGGTGACCCGCGCACAGAGCACAGGAGCAGCACGCAGATGGCAATGGATTCCATGTCCCACAACCCGGCTGCCGGTGACATCGGCTCGCAGTTGGTCGACATCGGCAGCCAGGGCATCAGCGCGGGCTCCACCGCGGCGATGTCGGTGTTGAGCGGGTTGGTGCCCGCCGGCGGCGAAGAGGTCTCGATGCAGGCGGTGCTTGCGTTCGCGCAGGAGGCCGCCACCATGTTGGCGTCCAACGCGGCGGCCCAAGAGGAGCTGATGCGGACCGGCACCGCGTTGACCGACATCGCGCGCATGTACGGGGAATCCGACGACATCGCTGCGGGCGCTTTGGCATTCAGTTCCAGCCCCATGTCGAGATTGGCATCGATGGCCGGATCGGGCGGCGGCGGACTGGCCAGCGCGGCGGCGGTGCAGCCCCAATTGGGCGCCGCCGCAACCACTCCGGTGGTAGCCGGCTTGGCTCAAGAGTCCGCGATGACGTCAGCGGCGGCCAGCGCGGGGACGTCGGCAATGAGCGGCGCCGCCCCGTTGGGCAGCGGGATGGGTGCGGGCACCCCGGCCACGGGCTCCTCCAAGCCGGGACTGGCGTCGGCCACCGAACCGGCCGACGAGTCGGACGACAATCGGCGCGACGGCGACGACGACCGAGCCGACGGTCAGCGCCTGATCTGACGGACTCGTTCGCGCGTCGGGTCTGCATCAGGCCACGCACTCTTACGCTAGCGCTGACACCCGATCGTGAAGGAGCGACGTTGTGACCGACGAACCTGACATGGCCTCGATCCTGCGGCAGATGAAGGTGCCCGAACGGATGGCGGGCAGTCAGGCCCTGCGCAACTTTTTGCTCGTCTATGTCGACGACGAAGAATCGATCGAGAACAACCCGGAACGGCTCAAGCAGTTGAACGGGTTGATGATCCTGTCCCAGCTCGAGGTCATCAATGCCCTCGGGAGCATGGAGGAGGCTGCCAAGAGCCAGGCTCAGCAGCCGCCGCGCAAGCGTAGGTGGTTCTGAGTCGCCGTACGGTGAGGTGTGCGCTGGATTATCGACGGCATGAATGTGATCGGAAGCCGCCCCGACGGATGGTGGCGGGACCGTCAGCGTGCCATGACGACGTTGGTGCAGCGGCTTGACCGTTGGGCAGCAGCCGACGATCGGGTGACCGTGGTGTTCGAGCGTCCGCCGGCGTCACCCATCGCCGCGTCGGTTATCGAGGTGACGCATGCACCCAGAGCGGCCGCGAACTCCGCCGACGACGAGATCGTGCGACTGGTGCAAGCCGCCGATCTGCCGGGCGAGATCCAAGTGGTGACATCGGACAAGGTGCTTGCCGAGCGGGTCCGCAGCCTGGGCGCCTCGGTGTACCGTGCGGAACGATTCCGTGATCTGATCGACCCTCGCGACGCCAAATCCGGAGTACGACATGCCGATTGACCAAAATCGGGTCTGTGCGCTCGCGCGGATCGAGATCCCGATCATTCAGGCGCCGATGACCTACATCGCGGGCGCGCAACTGGCGGCCGCGGTATCCAACGCCGGCGGGCTCGGCATCATCGAGACCACTTCGGAGCAGGGCCGTGCCGATCTGCGCCGCGTACGCGACCTCACCGACCGGCCCGTCGGAGCCAACATCGCGCTGCTGTTCAACCGTGACCCGGCGATGGTGGATTTGTTGGTGGCCAACGGCGTTCGGTTCGTGACGACCTCGGCCGGAGATCCGGGGCTGTTCACCGCACGCCTGCACGATGCGGGCATCACCGTCTTCCACGTCGTCGGTACCTTGTCGGCGGCCAGGAAGGCCGTCGATGCCGGCGTGGACGGCCTGGTGGTCGAGGGTGTCGAAGGCGGCGGGTTCAAGAACCGGTTCGGCGCTTCGACGATGGTGCTGTTGCCGTTGGTCGCGGCCCACGTCGACGTCCCGATCGTCGCCGCGGGCGGCATCTGCGACGCCCGCTCCATGGCCGCTGCGCTCGTCCTCGGCGCCGAGGGTGTGCAGATGGGCACGCGACTGCTCGCCTCGGCGGACTCCCCGGTCCACGGCAATCTCAAGCAGGCGGTGGTGAGTGCGGACGAGACGGGCACCGTATTACTGCCGTTGGACGGCCGGCGGATGATGCGGGTGATCCGCACGCCCGCCGCGGAAAAGCTGGATGCCTCAGCTTCGGCGGAAGCGGGCGGCGCCGCGCTGCAACGGGTCCAGCGGCTCTACTTCGATGGCGACATGGACGCCAGCGTCGCCAACACCGGTCAGGTGGCCGGACGTATCGAGGATCTGCCGCCGGCGGCTGACATCATCACCGGCATGTGGGCCGGGTGTCGGGAGGTGCTGGCTGCGACGGCCCGTCGTCTCGGCCAAGCCTCGTGCACATAAACCGTACTGCGGATATCCGATCTCATCCCCGATGACTATGAGCGCCGTTCGAAAAATTCGACAAGCAGGCAGCGACAATCCGTCAATTCATGCATTGTCAAATTTGTTGACACGACGTTCCGATACAAGACCAGAGCAGTCAAAGAGTCTGTCTTGCAACAACTCTTAACGATCGGATCGATTGCTAGTGGGAACGCGTCCTGTCAATTCCCGGATACCCGAATTGGCTGTTCAAGAACTCCCCATTAATTCTCAACGGGCTATTCCCGATAACGTGCCGCAGCGCTAATATCCCACAAATCACGATCGCGGACTCAGGGAGCGCGCATGACCGACGAACACCGAATCCTGGCGGTTCGCGTGGTGCTGGGCCTGGTGATGACAGCGGTCGCTGCGACCATGCTCGCGGGGTGCCCGGCCGGTACCAATCCGCCGCTCCAGCCGCGTGCCGCGGTGATGACAACGCACACCACCCCCTGACGCCCGTCCGCGGCGTGCACGTACGCATGCCGACACCAGGCCAATTGGCGATTTCGCTGATGATTTGAGCCGCAGGTCACCGCATGCTGGCTAGCATGACCGAAACCAGCCTGCCCGATCTGGACTTGGACGCAGACATGAGTGAGCTTCCGACCGGAACCGTCACCTTGCTGCTGGCCGACGTCGAGGGTTCGACCCGACTGTGGGAGACCGACCCGGACGCGATGCGGGCCGCGGTCGAGCGCCTGGACCTCCATCTTTCGGACGCGACCGCCACCCACCACGGTGTGCGACCCGTCGAACAGGGTGAGGGCGACAGCTTCGTGATCGCGTTCGGCCGCGCCGTGGACGCGCTCAGTTGCGCGCTGGAGTTGCAGCAAACGGCGCCGGCGCCGATCAAGTTGCGCATCGGCATCCACACCGGGGATGTGCAGTTGCGCGACGAGAGCAACTACATCGGCTCGACGATCAACCGCACCGCCCGGTTGCGCGACCTCGCGCACGGCGGTCAAACCGTGCTCTCCGGAGCGACCGAGCTGCTGGTCATCGACCAGTTGCCGGCAGCCGTCACACTCACGGATCTGGGTTCACATCCGCTGCGGGACTTCGCCCGGCCCGAGCGCGTGCTGCAGCTCTGCCATCCGGACCTGCGCAACGAGTTCCCGTCCCTGCGGGTTGCGAAAACGGCTGCGACGCAGAACCTTCCGGTGCAACTCACCAGCTTTGTCGGGCGGGCCGGGCAGACAGCCGAGCTGAGTGAGCTGCTGAGCGCCAACCGGCTGGTGACACTGACCGGCGCGGGCGGGTCGGGCAAGACGCGGCTGGGCCTCGAGGTCGCAGCGGCACTGACCCCTCGGATGCCCGGTGGGGTGTGGTACGTCGACCTGGCTCCCCTCACCGACGCCGACGTCGTGCCGGTAGCGGTCGCTCGCGCGCTGGGCCTACCCGACGAGTCCGGTCAGTCGACGCCGGACACCCTGATCCGATTCATCGCCGATCAGCGCCTGCTGATTGTGCTCGACAACTGTGAGCATCTCCTGGATGCGAGCGCATCGCTGGCAACGGCGATCCTCGGGGCGTGCCCGGAGCTGCGGTTGCTGACCACGAGCCGGGAACCGATCGGGGTGCCCGGCGAGGTCACCTACGTGGTGCCGTCGTTGTCGCTGGCCGACGAAGCGATCCAGTTGTTCACCGACCGCGCCCGCCGCGCGCAGTCGGATTTCGCTGTCTCCGAGGACAATGCCGCGACGGTCACCGAGATCTGCCGAAGGCTCGACGGCATGCCGCTGGCCATCGAACTCGCCGCGGCGCGGGTGCGGGCGCTGACCCTCGACGAAATCCTCGCCGGACTGCACGATCGCTTCCGCCTGCTCACCGGCGGCGCTCGCCGGGCGGTGCGCCGTCAGCAGACGTTGCATGCCTCGGTGGACTGGTCGCATGCCCTACTCACCGATAGCGAACGGGTGCTGTTTCGGCGGCTGGCCGTCTTTCTCGGCGGCTTCGATCTGCCCGCCGCCCATGCGATTTCCGCCGAGGCCGGCGTGGAACGCTACCAGGTGCTCGACCAACTCACCCTGCTCGTGGACAAGTCGCTACTGAATGCTGAAAACCGCTGCGGCCGAACGCGATACCGGCTGCTGGAGACCGTCCGCCAATATGCGCTGGAGAAATTGGGCGAATCCGGCGAGGCCGACGGCATCGGCACCCGCCATCGGGACTACTACACCGCACTGGCAGCCGAGCTCGACGCACCGGGCGGCGCCGATCATGCGCAGCGCCTCGAGCAGGCGGAGATCGAGATCGACAATCTCAGAGCCGCATTCGCCTGGTCGCTGGAGAACGGTGACAGCGTGCCGGCGTTGCGGCTCGCGGCATGCCTTCAGCCACTGTGGTTTTCGCGGTGGCGCTTGAAGGAAGGTCTCGCCCTGCTCGACGCCGCGCTGGCGGCCGAGGCCACCACCGATACTGACTATGATTCGGCGCGCGTGCGGGCACTGGCCGACAAAGGTCTGATACTCGCCTATCTCGGCACCACCGACAGCGCGCCGATCGCCGAACAGGGGCTTGCCCTGGCACGCGAGATCGCCGAGCCTGATGTGCTCATGCGGGCGCTCGTGACGCACGGAAACGCGTACGCCTATGACGCCGACGTCGCACGAGCGGACTTCGTCGAAGCCGCCGCGCTGGCTCGCGAACTCGGCGACCAATGGCGACTGAGCGGGATTCTGGGCTGGCGATCGGTAGCCGGAATGGTGGTGGGTGACCACGACGCCATCCGTGCCGCGGCGACCGAAGGTCGTGAACTTGCCGAAGCGATCGGTGATCAGTCCACCGCACGGGTGTGTCGGTTGGCACTCGCGACCGCGCACACCGATCGGGGCGAGGTGAGGCTGGCCACCGCCCCGCTGCGCGAGGTCATCGTCGATTCGACAACAGCCCGCGATGTGTTCTGCCGATCAGTCGCGTTGATAAATCTGGTTTTTGCGCTGGTCTGGCAAGGCGACGTGGACGGCGCACAGGCGGCGATGGATGAGTTTCTGGACGATCGCTCGAAACCGGGCGAACTCGTGGACCGCGTCGGCTACTCGGCGATCGGCCTCATCAAGCTGTTCCGGGGGGACATCACCGGGGCGTGCGAGGCATACGAAGCGGCACTGCAGCGCACCCCGATAACGCCCGCGACGGTGGTCACTTACGTGGTGTCGGCATTGCCGTTGCTCGGCGGCGACCTCGCCGCAGCGCGCCGCCGTGCCGACGAGGTGGTGGCGGCGGCAAAGGACATCTCGCTGGTGGCGGCGCTGGCTACCCGAGCCCGCGTCGCGATCACGCAGCGCGAGTTCGAGCAAGCCGGCGACGATGCGCTCCAGGCACTCATCGTGGCGGACCAATCCCACGGCTACATGAGTGTGGCGGAGGCGTTCGAATGCCTGGCCTACCTTGCGGCGGAGGCCGGTAATCAGCGAGAAGCGGCACGCCTGTTCGGAATTGCCGCTGCCGCACGCCAGTCCACCGGTGTCGTCCGATTCCCGATGCTCGAAGCCGATCATGAGAGTCAGCTCGCCGCGGTCCGAGACCAGTTGGGCGAGAACGAGTTTCAAGCCGCCTGGGATGAGGGTGCGGCCGTGACGATCGAGGAGGCGATCGCCTACGTCCGCCGCGGCCGCGGTGAGCGCACCCGCGCGAGCACCGGCTGGGACTCGCTGACCCGCGCGGAACTCGACGTGGCCAGGTTGGTCAGTGCGGGCCTGGGCAACAAAGAAGTCGCGGCACGGTTGTTCGTCTCACCGCGCACCGTGCAGGCGCATCTGACGCACATCTACACCAAGCTCGGGTTCAGTTCGCGGGTGCAGCTCGCCCAGGAAGCGGCACGGCGCGGCTGAGGTTGTCAGTCCAGCGCGGCCAGCGCGGCGTCGTAATCGGGCTCCTGGGCGATCTCGGGCACCAGTTCGGTGTAGGTGACGTTGCCGTCGGCGCCGATCACCACGATGGCGCGGGCCAGCAACCCGGCCATCGGGCCGTCGGCGATCGTGACGCCATAGTCCTCACCGAAGCTGTCCCGGAACGCCGAGGCGGTCGTGACATTCTCGGTGCCCTCGGCGCCGCAGAACCGCTGCTGGGCGAACGGCAGATCCTTGGACACGCACACCACCGACGCGCCGGTGGCACCGGCGCGCTCGTTGAACGTCTTCACGCTCTTCGCGCACACCGGGGTGTCCACCGACGGGAAGATGTTCAGCAACACGGCTTTACCGCCGAACTGTTCGTTGCTGACCGTGCCGAGATCGCCGCCGGTCAAGGTGAATGCCGGGGCCGGGGAGCCAACGGCGGGAAGGTCGCCGACGGTGTTGATCGCATTTCCGCGCAAAGTTATCTGTGCCATGTGCACAGTCTGCCAAGCAGCGCCCCGCCGCCCTTGATCGGGTCCTGATGTCCTGATTCGTGGGCACCATGACGTAGACGCCATGGTGTCGCATGGCCAAGACTGTCCGCATGGCACGCAAAGTCGTCATCGCCGGCTTCCCGGGAGTGCAGGCGCTTGATCTGATCGGGCCCTACGAAGTGTTCACCGGTGCATCTTTGCTGACTCAGGGCGGTTACGACGTTCTCGTGGCCTCGCTGGAGGGACAAACCATCAGCACCGCCGCGGGGTTGGGCTTCACCGCCGCGCCGCTCCCCGATCCCCGCGACCGGGTCGATACCGTCGTGCTGCCGGGTGGCGGCGGCGTCGACGCTGCACGGGCCAACCCCGAGTTTCTGGACTGGATCAAGGCGGTGGCCCGAACCGCCCGCCGCATCGTCACGGTCTGCACGGGCGCCTTCCTGGCAGCCGAAGCCGGATTGCTGGACGGGCATCGCGCGACCACGCACTGGGCGTTCGCCGACCGGTTGTCCGCTGAGTTTCCGGACATCGAGGTCGATCCCGACCCGATTTTCGTCCGCAGCAGCGCACGCATCTGGACCGCCGCAGGCGTCGCCGCCGGGATCGACCTGGCGCTGTCGCTGGTGGAGGACGATTACGGCACCGAGGTGGCGCAGACGGTCGCCCGCTGGCTGGTGTTGTATCTGCGGCGTCCCGGCGGGCAGACCCAGTTCGCCGCACCGGTGTGGATGCCGCGGGCCAAACGGACGTCGATCCGGGATGTGCAGGAGGCCATCGAGTCCGAACCGGGTGGTTCACACAGCGTCGACGAGTTGGCGCGGCGGGCGGCGATGAGCCCGCGGCACTTCACCCGGGTGTTCACCGAAGAGGTCGGGGAGGCGCCCGGGCAGTACGTCGAACGCGTGCGCACCGAGGCCGCGCGCCGGCAACTCGAGGAAACCGACGACACCGTCGTGGCGATCGCGTCGCGGTGCGGCTTCGGCACCGCGGAAACCATGCGGCGCAACTTCATTCGGCGCGTCGGCATCCCACCTGATCAGTACCGCAAGGCGTTCGCCTGATCGCCAGCGTCTGCTCGAGAAACCAAGGAGAACACCCATGACCCAGATCGCCTTCGTGGCCTACCCGGGATTCACTGCGCTGGACATGATCGGCCCCTACGAGATGCTGCGTCAACTGCCGCACGCTGAGGTGCGCTTCGTCTGGCACGAGGTCGGGCCGGTCACCGCCGATTCCGGCGTGCTGGTGATCGGCGCCACCCACACGCTGGCCGAAACACCTTCGCCCGACGTCATCCTGGTGCCGGGCGGTCCGGGGACGCCGGTGCACGCACGCGACGAGAAGCTGCTCGGCTGGCTGCGTCAAGCTCACCAGACTGCCAGCTGGACCACGTCGGTGTGCTCCGGTTCGGTGATCCTGGCGGCCGCCGGCCTGCTTCAGGATCGGCGCGCGACATCGCACTGGATCACCCTGCCCGCGCTGAAGGCGTTCGGCGTCACGCCGGTCGCCGACGAACGAATTGTGCACGAGGACAACATCATCACCAGCGCAGGCGTGTCCGCGGGTCTGGATCTCGGGCTCTGGCTGGCCGGCCAGATCAGTGGCCAGGCGCGCGCCAAGGCCATCCAGTTGGCCCTCGAATACGACCCGCAGCCGCCGTTCGACTCGGGCCACATGTCCAAGGCGTCGGTTACGACCAAAGCCGCGGCCACGGCGTTGTTGTCCAAGGACAGTGCCGCACCCGCCACCCTCAAGGCCGCGACGCTGCTGGCGTGGGACCGCGCACTGCAGGTCGCGCGCACGCGTCGGCGCAAGCGGTCGTTGGCCCGCGTCTAAGTGCGGGGTTCCGGAAACTTCTTGGACGCGAACCGGCCGCCGGCCTCCAGCCAGGCGCCGACGGCGCCGGGGGCGTCGCGGTTCGGGTTGTAGATGTCCTCTTCACTGGAGAACAGACCGTCGCCGGCGTAGACCAGCCGGGTCCAGTTCGGGAACCAGAACGGCTCGCCGTCGGGGTCGGTGGGGTGATCGAGCAGATTCTTGATCATGATGACTACGGCGTCGTTGTCTTCGTCGTAGGCGGTCCAGCCGGCGGGAAACCGCATGTGCGGGAACGGCGCCATCACGGCCACGATCCATTCACGTACCTCCTCGCGGCCGTGGAAAGTCCCGTAGTGATGCTCGATGTAGACGACATCCTCGGTGAACAGATCCGCGAACGGACGCCAGTCGCCCGACGCCGAGCAGCCTTCGACGACGGTCGTGTAGTTGCGGACGGCTTGCTCGATCTCTGCTTTGGCGAACTTGCCCATACCGGACACACTAGAGCCCATGGACGGGCGGGAGATGAAGGCTACGCCTGCCCCTGAGCCCGACGAAGCCCGGTTCAGTTGCGCGGTCTGCGGCAACCTGGCCGGCCGGGTCAAGTTCCTGACTCCTGCCGACGCGGTCGGGGACGAGCCGGGGTCCACCTTGCAGGCGCTGGCCGAACTGGACGTGCTGCAACGGCCCGCGCAACAAGCCGCGTTGTTGGTGCAGACGTTTTTCGGCGTCATCACGCAGCCGGTGTCGAGTGAGCGGGTCGAATGGCTCAGCTACGCAATCGCCGACGGCGACGCCGCGGCGCTCTATCGAATGGGCCACGCCTATGCCCCCTTTCACTGCCCCGACTGCCCGGCGTGCTACTGCGGTGAGCACTGGGACTGGCGGGAATTCGACGACGAGCCCTTCAGCGGCGTCGAAGGTCGCTGTCCCCGGGGACATTTCCACGTGCTGAGTTACTGAACGATGCAGGGTTTGCCGAATTGCGTTCGCACACCGCGGGAAAACATCGCAGGCAGAGGGTCTCCTGCGGGCTGGACCCCGGCCGCCGCCACCAGCTCGTCGTGCAATTCCACGATCTGCGCGGCCTGCAGCGGCCATTGCACGTGATCGTTCGGCAGCCACCACGTTCGGCCCGCCTTGCGGGTGTGCGCGCCCCAGCGGGCAGTGAGCCACACCTGCAGCGGCGTCGGTTCGATCACGTCGCCCACATCGACCGTCACCAGGCAGCGCAGCCCGCGCCGCGGCCAGCGCCGGACGCTGGTGTAAGTGATCCGGTTGTCCGAGCGGGTGATTCGCATCTTGGCCCACGTGTAGGGCACCCCGAGACCGATCCGGGTCACCGGCACCACCGCCAGTCGCTCGGTTTCCAGTGACCGGAACAGCACCCCGTGGCGTCCGGCGTCGTCGACCGAATACAACCGCACGTTCGTCTCGTGGAACGACCCGAGATACGGAAGCGGTAGTGCCGCACCCAATTTGGTGCTGGTCATGGTGAACGGAACCAGGCCGACGTAAGCCCACCCGTCGGCGAAGACGTCGGGACGGGTCCCGGGCGGATACAGGTGCGCGATGCCCTCGGGCGCCACCGGCCAGTGGATGAAGGTCAGTTCGCTCCAGTATTGGTCGAAGGTGACCGGACGCACCAGCGGCGGCGGTGTGACCGGATACCCCACCAGTTCCGGGGCCCGGTCGGGTTCGTCGGCAGACGGGGTGGCGCTCACCGGATCAGGGTGCCGTCCAGATATTGCGCGCGGCACGCGACGCGGGCCAGCTTGCCGCTGGTGGTTCGCGGGATGGCACCGGCCGGCAGGAAACGCACGTCGGCGACCGGCAGGCCGTGCCGGCTGGACACCGCGGCGCGGATGGCGTCCATCGCGGGTGCCGGGTCGGCGCGGCTGGTGCCGGTGGCGCGTTCGGCGATGACCACCAAACCGTCCGGCCCGACGAACACCGTCACGTATCCCCGTCGCACCATCGGCGACGCCTCGGCCACGGTGGCCTCGATGTCCTGCGGGTAGTGGTTGCGACCGTCGACGGTCACCAGATCGGCGATCCGGCCGGTGACGTAGAGCTCGCCGTCGAGGTAGACGGCCAGGTCGCCGGTGCGCAGCCAGTTCCCGTCGACATCGGATCCAGTGGCATGGCTACCTGCCGGGAGGGTCGACTTCAGCTTGGCGCCGAACGTCGCACGCGTCTCCTGCGGGCGTCCCCAATAACCGCGTCCCACGTTGTCGCCCTGCAGCCACGGCTCGCCGATCTGACCGTCGGGCAGTTCGCAACCGGTTTGCGGGTCGACGATGACCAGCCACAGACTGCGGGCCACCTGGCCGCACGACACCTGCGCGACGGCGTTGGGCGCATCCGGGGCCACCCGGACCGCGCGCCCCGCACCGAGTTGCTCACGGTCCAGATAGATCACCGAGGTCTCGGCGGCGTGGTCGATGGTGGCGATCATCAGCGTCGCCTCGGCGATACCGTAGGAGGGTTTGAATGCGGTGCGCGGCAACCCATATGGGGTGAACGCCTTCTCGAAGGTCCGCACCGCGTCGACGCTGACCGGCTCGGAGCCGATGATCAGCACGACGTTTCCGAGGTCGATGTCGTGCCCGGCGGCGGGCAGACCGCGCTGCGCCGCCCACTCGTAGGCGAAGTTGGGCGCCGCGGTGACCACACGGCCGGTCCGCGAGCCGTCCGACAGTGCCTGAATCCAGCGTTGCGGCCGGCGCACGAACGCCGTGGGTGACATCAGCGTGGTGTGGCCCCCGTAGACGGTGGGAAAGCCGATCATCGACAGGCCCATGTCGTGGTAGAGCGGCAACCAGCTCACGCCATGGGTGTTCCGGTTGAGCAGGTCGATCGACAGGATCATCTGGGTCAGGTTGGTCGCCACCGCCCGGTGGGTGATCTCCACGCCCACGGGCGGCCGGGTCGCACCGGAGGTGTACTGCAGATAGGACACCGCGTCCATGTCCAGCGCCACGGGGACGAACAGGTCCTGGGTCGCGTCGGGGATCTGGTCGACGACCAGTACCCGCGGCTCGGCAAGCCCGGCAACGGTTTTCAGAAAGCTCTCGACGGCATCCTTGGCCGCGGTCGTGGTGAGGACGACGGTCGGCTTCGAGTCAAGAAGCGCGGTTTGCAGACGTTCGGCGTGGCCGGGTAGCTCGGGAGCGAACAGCGGCACCGCGATGGTGCCCGCCTTGATCGCGGCGTAGTAGCCGACGACCCAGTCGATGCTCTGCGACGCCAGTATCGCGACCCGGTCACCGGGCCCGGCATGCTGCTGAATGTGTGCGGCGACCGCGCGCAGCCGAACCCCGAACTGCGCCCAGGTCACGTCCTGGGCGTGTGCTTCGCCCGGGCGCCCATAGTCCAGGAAACGGTAGGCGACCTCGTGGCCGACGTGGCGGATATTGCGGTCGATCAGCGAGATCAGCGTCGTGTCCGGGGGCAACGCGATGTTCCCGTCGGCGTCCAGGCAATCCTCGATCTCGAGCAGGCCGTCGGGCACTGCTGGCTCCTGCCGGGCACCGCCTTCCATGACCGCAGTCTATAAACCGCTCGCTGGGCTACTCCCCCGCCGCCGGCTCGTGCTCACCGGAGTCGTGGTAACCCGACCCGAATTGCGGAACCTGTAGCGGTTCGTCATTGCGCACTGCGTTGACGGCGTTGGTCAGCAGCGGAGCCAACCCCGCGAAAGACCCGACGTCGAACAACAGCAGCGTGAGCAGGCGATTGTGCACGTAGCCGAACGAGCTGCCGGACTCCGGATCCGCCCAGCCGACCGTCCCGCCCAGACCGATGTGACCGTAACCTTCCAAAAACCCTGGGACAGGCGATGATTGGTAACCCTGGTGGTAGGTGAAGGGCAGACCCAGGTTCAGGTCCGGCCACAGTTCGGCCTTGCCCTTCATCCCGGATACCGCCTCCGACGACAGCACCCGGGTGCCGTCGATGACGCCGTCGTTGGCCAGCACCGCGTACGTCTTCGCCAGCGCGCGTGCGGTCACCACGCCGTTGACCGCTGGCAGCTCGCCATCCAAAAACGGCATGTCGTCCTGCAGCATCGACATGATGCCGGGGAAATAAATCGAGCCGAGCAGCCCGGAGAAGGACAGCCCCGCGACCTTGGGAGCGATGAAGTCCAGCAGCGGGGTCGGGATCTTGGCCTGGGGCAGCAGCGTCTGCGCGGCCTTGGTCGGACACTCGGCCGGTGGCCGGCCGAGGTGCAACCCGTCGGTGTTCAGTGGGCGGGCGAGTTCCTCTCGGAACAGTTCCCGCATCCCTTTGCCGGTGGCCGCGCGGGCCAGACCGGAGAGCAACCAGCCGTAGGTGATCGCGTGGTAGGCCATCTTGCCGTGCGCGCGGTCCACCGGGGCCGCCGCCAGACGCTGCTCCATCAGCAGGTGGTCCATGATCGTGTCCTTGTCGACGCCCTTGAGGTGCGACAGACCGGCGCGGTGCCGCAAGACGTCGCTGACGGTGATCTCGGACTTGCCGTTGGCCGCGAACTCGGGCCAGTAGTCGGCGACCGGCGCATCGTAGGACAGCAGACCGCGATCGACGAGAAGGTGAATGATGGTGGCGGCCAAGCCTTTTGTCGCCGAAAACACCATGGCGCCGGTGTCGGCGGTCCACAGCACGTCGCCCTTGCGGTCCGAATAGCCCGTCCAGACGTCGACCACCTGTCGGCCGTCGACGAACACCGACAGAGCCCCGCCGCCGAACTTGCGCCCGGGATACAACCCGGCGAACGCACGGGTCACATTCAGGAAGCGGGAATCACACGCGCCCTGCACGCCGGAAGGTAAACCATTGTCGCTGGTGAGAATCGACGGTTGCGCCATACCGTGAATGATGGCAGCTTGCTAGCCCGGCATCCAGATGCTGCCCAGCGCGTCGATCATGGCCCCGGGGTCCTGATTGTCGACGTTGCAGCTGACGGCCACGGCCGTGCGACGGTCACTGCTGATGCGGAACGCGGTGACGAAGCCGGCCCAAACCCCGGGATGATCGAGCATGCCGTTGGCAAGTGACTGGATCCCGGCGCCGTAGCGGTCGCCGCCGCCCGGCTCGGTCTCCACCGCCCCGGCCAGTTGCGCGTCGAGCAGCTGTGGACCGCCGACCTTGCCGGTCCGATAGTTGTCGGCCCACCGAACCAACTGGCCGGGTGTGGTCTGGATGCCGCCGTCGCCGACCTGTTCCCATTTGAAGTCCACGACTTGGTAGTCGTCTGACTTGGTGTACGCCACAGCCTTGTTCGGAAACTTGGCGACGGGCTCGAGCGCCATGTTCAGGCCGAGCGGACGGAAGATCTCGGCGCCGATGAAGTCCGCGAGCGCACGACCCGAGACGCGGTGCACGATCTCGCCGAGCAACAGGTAGTTGGAGTTGTTGTACTCGTAGCGCGAACCGGGCCTGAAGCTCAACTCCGGCGCCGACACCAGCGCCTGCAGCGCCTGCGCTTCGGTGGTGCGGTCGGTGTAGCTGAATCCTTGCTCCTGAAGCAGGTTCGAGTAGTCGGGGATCCCGCTGGTGTGATGCATCAGCTGGGCCAGGCTGACGCTTGCGGCCCACGGCGGCATCTCGGGCAGGTGCTGCGACAGCCGATCGTCCAGCGTGAGTCTGCCCGCCTCGGACAGCAACAGAATCGACGTGGCGGTGAACTGCTTGGACACCGAAGCGATGTCGAAGACCGTGTCCGCAGTGATCTTGGTCTTGTTGCTCAAGTCGGCCAGACCCGCGACGCCGGTCCAGGCGATACGACCCTCGATGCCCACCGCGGCCGAACAGCCCGGCCCGTCGGCCTTGACCGCGGAGTCCAGCACGTGCTGGCTGTTTCCGGCCTGGGCGCCGGAGACTGTCGTGGTCGCGGTGCCGGTCCCGGAGACGGGCGCGTCATGGGCATTACTGCAACCGGCGATCACCAGCACTGAGATCAGCCACGCCGCGCCGCACCGGCAGCGAGAGAACCTATTCGTCATCGACATCGGTTGTCGGGCAATCTCATCCATTCGCTGACTGGTCAGGCATCGGTGCGCAGTAGCCGCCCGACCACGGAGCGGTTCGGGTCGGCTTCGCGTTCGGCGAGCATCAGTTCGATACCGTCCTCGATCGCTGCGGCGGTACGTTCGCGCACCTTGCGGGCGGCGTTGTCGTCATCTTCCTGACCCTGGAATTCAGCGGTGCCGATCGGCTCACCGAACCAGTAGTACTGCCGTTCGGGACGCGGCAGCGGCGTCAGGCCCACGCCACGCACCAGCGGCGGCGCGTCAGAAACCCCCAGCAGCTTCTCGGCCAGGAACTGCACCGGCGCCAACAGCGGGGATTGGTTGTCCAGCACGATGTCGATGCCGTGTTCGGCGCCCACCGAGGCGAACGGCACGATCGGGTAGCCGAATCGAATCGCCAAGCGCGCGAACCCGAGTCGGTTCTTCCAGACCAACTTGTAGCGTTCGTTCTTGCGTTTGTTGACTTCACGGCCACCGCCGGGGAACACCATCACGAGTTCACCGCGTCGCATCAATTCGGCGGCATTCTCCCGGGTGCCGTCGACCACGCCCATCCTCTTCAGCCCGTCCCCCCAGCCGGGAACTTTGAAGTGGGCGTGGTCACCGAGGGAGCGGACCAATCTGTCCCGCTCCCACAGTTCGGCCGCCAGCAACGGCGCATCGACGATGCCGAGCGTGTTGTGATTGCCTACCAGCAGCGCGCGTTCGGTCGGCACGTTGTCAATGCCATATACCTTGGGCTTGATCAACTTTCGCAACGGCTTCAGCACGTTCAGCGCCGCTGCGACGTCGGCCTTGGTGAGGGTGGCCAACTCGGTGACGTCGTCGGCTTTCGGCACATGGTGAGTATGCCCCTGCCGGCGGCCGCACGGAATCACTTCCGTTGCGAAGGTCCGGCCCGGGGTCGCCTACCGGCCGCGCGGTAGGGTACACGGCGACATTCATCGAGACGGGGAGTTTGACATGTCGGGTCGCAAGTTCACATTCGAGGTCAACAAGACCACCAGTGCACCCCCCGCAACTGTGTTCCGGCTGGTGACCGACGGTGGCAACTGGTCGTCCTGGGCAAAGCCCGTCGTCATGACCTCCAGTTGGGTGCGGCAGGGCGACCCCGCCCCGGGTGGGGTCGGAGCCATCCGCAAGCTCGGCATGTGGCCGGTGTTCGTGCAGGAGGAAACCGTCGAGTACGAACAGGACTACCGGCACGTCTACAAGCTGGTGGGATCCCGGCAGCCGGTCACCGATTACGTCGCCGAGGTGGTACTGACCCCGACCCAGACGGGCGGCACCAATATCTACTGGGGCGGGTCGTTCACCGAGAAGGGACGCGGGACCGGCGCGGCCGCGCGTGCCGCGATGGGCGGCGCGGTCAAGTACTTCGCGGGCAAGTTGGTGAAGGCGGCCGAGCGCGAATCGCCTACCCGGTAGCCTTGGCGGACAACGCTTTTCGCAGTTACTGAGCTCCGACCTCGTCCTGGTATTTCTTGGTCATGTGCTCGATGGCCTGCAACTGCGTCTGAGCCAGTCCCTCACGCATCTGGCCGGCGCGTTCCGCGGCTGCCAACGTGGGTTCGGCCTGTCCCTGGAAGTGCGGCATCACTTCCGCGGCGAACAGCTCGGCCGAGCGTCTGGTCGCGGCCGGATTGGCCCACTCGTGGCCCATCTGCAGCATGCAGCCGAAACCACCGGATTGATCCCACAACCGCTGGACCTGTTCCCGGGCACGCTCGGGGGTGCCGATCACCCCGGCGCCGTTCTCGTTGATCATGTCGATCATCTCGTCGAGCCGGTCCCCCGGCATCGTCATCTGCGGGAAGGCGGCCACCTTCTGGAAATAGCGGAACCAGGGTTCGATGCCGAATTTCACGTCGGCGCGGGCTTGTTCGTCGGTTTCGGCGATGTGCATGGGCCCCACCAGAGTCCAGTTGCTGCGGTCGACGCGGGTGCCGAATTTCGCCGCACGCTCCTCGACGATGCCCCAGTGGTAGGCCAGCGCGTCGAAGCCCTCGACGACCAGTGTCGCGCCGATGGACAGCAACCCGATGCCGTGCTTGCCGGCCAGTCGCGCTCCCGTCGGCGACGCGACCGCGGCGACCGCCAGCGGAATCCCACCGTCTGAGTAGGGGGCGAGCTGCAGCCTGGCGTCGAAGAGTTGGTGGGTGGGGGTCTTGGCGCTGACCGTCTCCCCCGCCAGCAGCCGGACCACGATGTCGAGGTTGGTCTCGAGCAACTCGCGGGTGTCGGTGGGCGTCAGCCCGATCATGGACGAGTCGGTGGGCAGTGATCCGGGGCCGACCCCGCCGATGATGCGGCCGTGGGTGAGGTGATCGAGCAGCATCAGCCGGTCCGCCACCCACAGCGGGTTGTGGTAGGACAGCGAGATGACACCGGTGCCGAATCGAATCCGCTTGGCCCGCTGAGCCGCCGCCCCGATGAATATCTCTGGGGAACTGATGATTTCGCTGCCGGCCGAGTGGTGCTCGCCGATCCATGCCTCGTCGAATCCCAGCGCGTCGAGATGTTCGACGAACTCCAGATCACGCTGCAGAGCGAGCGTCGGGTTGGTGCCGGCGCGGTGGAATGGTGCGATGAAATATCCGAACCTGAGCTTCGCCATCGGGGCTCCCTTGCGATCGACGCTGACCGAACCCTAGCCCGGCGGGTGTAGCCCGGCGACGACGCCCGCCGGAACAGTCCCACTGGTCCCGGGGCCGCAACAAACAAGGACCGGGGTCACCCCCGGTCCTTGTCGGTCGACATCTCGTCCGCCGATATCAATGTGAGCGGTCGATCACGGAAAGCCGCCGCAGATGTTGCCGACGCAGCCGCCGCCACCGCCCGGTCCGCCGCCGCCACCGCCGACGCCGGGAATAGTGCCACCGCCGCCACCGGGTCCGCCGCCGCCGGTCGGGCCACCGGGTACGCCACCGCCGCCGCCGCCGGGTCCGCCGCCGCCGCTCGGGCCACCGGGCACGCTGCCGCCGCCACCACCGGGTCCGCCCCCGCCGCTCGGGCCACCGGGCACGCTGCCGCCGCCACCGCCGGGTCCGCCGGTGCCGCTCGGAGCGGGTGAGGTCTCCGAATTGGCGGGAGCGCTCGTCGACGTCGCCGGCGTTGACGGAGTGGTGCTGCTGCTGGGCGACTTGTTGTCGCCGCCGCCGCAGGCCACGGCCATGACGAGCATGGCGCCGCCGCCGAAGACCGCAAACGCCGTCCTGGCTTCAGATCTCATCAGACTCACCAATCTTCACTGTTGTCTGCAAATGTGCTCGGGTCGCATACCCCCTAATTTGGGGGCGGAAACTAGCGTCAGGAGCAGCGGAATCTCCGCCATAGGACGCCACGGCCGGGGTCACCCGGCGCGGAACAACAGCTCATCGGACGGCTGAGGCGGGTGAGTTGCGCGCTTCCACCTCGGTCACCGGCCTGGCGTCGTAGGCTGCAGCTTCGGGCATCGGCATTCGGGTGATGTCCTGGGCCGTGTACGCTCGGAAAATTGCGCCACGGCATTTTGAATTCTTTTATTTGTGAAGTTTTTGAGGCGCATATGTCGTGCATCAAGCGGTGCATTCGAGGGCAAACTCCAGCAGCCTCAGTGTGCCGCCGAGCGCGGGCGAATTCCGTTGGGGCTTCGTGACTCCGGGCTGGTAGAGACCCTGCGTCGGTTGACACCGGACGCGGAACAAATGCTCCAAAAACGCTTTGTAAAGTAAACTGTCAAATGGCATGTTGGTTTATCACATTTTGATAACGGTTAGATCGCGTTTTGATAAATCCGACGGTTTACCACCTGTGTCTCCGCGTAACTTGTGCGCTACCAGATCACCTTGCTGACGGTTGTGGGTCGGGAATCACGCCGGTTGTAGATGGCTGTCCGTGGCGCGATGCCACCAGAGAGAGGTAGAGCGATGAGCTTCTTTGTGCTGCCACCGGAGATCAACTCGGCTTTGATCCACGCCGGTGCGGGCGCCCAGCCGATGTTGGCGGCAGCGGCGGCTTGGGGTGGGCTTGCAAACGAATTGGCAACGGCGGCGGGCGCTTTCGAAACCGTCACGGCCGGGCTGACCGGTGGTGCATGGCAAGGCGCGGCATCGCAAGCCATGGCGGCCGTTGCGGCCCCGTACGCAAGTTGGCTGGCGGCGGCGGCCAGCCAGGCTACGCAGGCGGCCACCCAGGCCTCGACGCTGGTCGGCGAATTCGAGGCGGTCCGAGCCGCCATGGTGATTCCGGAACTGGTCTCGGCGAACCGCAATCAGCTGGTTTCACTGGTCATGTCCAACATCTTCGGGCAGAACGCTCCCGCCATCGCGGCGATGGAGTCGCTGTACGAAGAGATGTGGGCGCTCGACGTGTCGGCGATGGCGGCCTACCACGCCGGTGCCTCGGCCGTCGCAGCCGGACTGACACCGTTCCTGCAGCCGGCGAACTTCCTGGCGTTGTTGCAGAGCTCGGTGGAGCCGAACTTCAACGTGGGCTTCGCCAATGCGGGCTACGGCAGCATCGGTACCGCCAACGTCGGCAACCTGAACCTCGGTAGCGGCAACATCGGCAACTACATCCTCGGTGCCGGGAACATCGGCAGCGGGATCATCGGTTTCGGGAACCTCGGTGACAACAACTTCGGGTTCGGCAACGTCGGAACCGGCAATCTCGGCTTCGCGAACATCGGGCCGGGGCTGACCGCAGGCCTGCGGAACTTCGGTTTCGCCAACATCGGCGCCGACAACATCGGCTTCGGCAACACCGGTAGCGGCAATATCGGCTTCGGCAACACCGGTAACGGCAACATCGGTTTCGGGCTCACCGGCGACAACCAGGTCGGCTTCGGCGCGCTCAATTCGGGGACCGGCAATATCGGCTTCGGCAACTCCGGCACCGGCAACATCGGTCTGTTCAACTCGGGCACCGGCAATTTCGGCTTCGGCAACTCCGGCAGCTACAACACCGGCTTCGGCAACGCGGGCGTCGCCAACACCGGCCTGTTCAACGTCGGGAACATCAATACCGGGCTTGCCAACCTCGGCCATTTCAACAGCGGCAGCTTCAATACCGGCGACCTGAACACCGGCGACTTCAACTTGGGTAACTCCAACACCGGCTTCATGAACCCCGGCAACTACAACACCGGTATCGGCAACACCGGCAACGTCAACACCGGTGCGTTGATCCCCGGCAACTACAGCAACGGCATGTTCTGGCGCGGCGACTACCAGGGACTGGCCGGCTTCAACGGCACCATCACCATCCCGGCGATGCCCCTCACCGTAGGCGGATTGGGTACCGTCGGCCCCATCACCGTGCCGCCCATCTCCATTCCGCAGATCGGGTTCGGCGTGAACAGCAACGGTGCGCTGGTGGGACCGATCACCTTGCCGCCGATCTCGATTCCGCCAATCAGTCTGGGCGTCAACAGTTCTGGTGCACTGGTGGGTCCGATCACGGTTCCGCCGATCACCATCCCGAACATCGGTTTGGGCATCAACAGCAACGGTGCGCTGGTCGGTCCGATCACGATTCCGCCGATCACCATCCCGAACATCGGCTTGGGCATCAACAGCAACGGCGCGCTGGTCGGCCCGATCAGCGTGCCGCCCATCACCATTCCCACCATCGGGTTGGGCATCAACAGCAACGGGGCCCTGGTCGGACCGATCAGCGTGCCCCCGATCAGCATCAATCCGATCACGCTGTCGTTGAGCAGCGCGAGTTTGTACGTCCCCATCGAAATCCCGGAGTCGCCGTTCAACTTCGCCTTGATCGGCTTGCCTTCCGCCCCCGGGACCATCGGTCCTTCGCTCATCGATCTGACTCTGGGCGGCATCACGGTCGGCGGTTCGATCGGGGGCATCAACACCCCCACCATCACACTTCCCGGAATTCCGTTGGGTATCAACGTGGGTGGCACCATCGGCCCGTTCAGCACCCCGCCGATCACCCTTCCCGGCATACCTCTGGGAGTCAATCTGGGCGGCGGCCTGGGCCCCGTGACACTGTTCCCGAACGGGCTGAGCCTGGCCGAAATTCCGTTGAGCGTCAACGCGGGTGGCGGCCTGGGTCCGGTGACGTTGTTCCCGAACGGCTTCACCATTCCGGCGATTCCGTTGGGCGTCAACGCAGGTGGCGTGCTGGGCCCGTTGACACTGTTCCCGAACGGTTTCACCATCCCGGAGATTCCGTTGGGCGTCAACGCAGGTGGCACTCTGGGTCCCCTCACCACTCCGCCGATCACCCTGGCGCACATACCACTGGGCATCCAGGTGACCGGCACGGCCGGACCCATCGAGATCCCGATAAACATCGGCGGCACACCCGGATTCGGGAACTCCACCGGAGCCCCGTCGTCCGGGTTCTTCAACAGCGGCGCAGGCACTTCGTCCGGTTTCGGCAACCTGGGAGCCGGTGCGTCAGGATTCTGGAACTCCGCTGTGGGCGCGCTGGGCAACTCGGGCATGTTCAACGTCGGGCCGCTGACCTCCGGCGTTGCGAACCTGGGCAATTCGGTGTCGGGTCTGTTCAACACCGGCACGCTGGGCCAGGCGACGGCGTCCTTCACCTCCGGCGTCGGCAATTTCGGCGACCACCTGGCCGGCTTCCTGCGCGGCGGTGCCGCCGAACCGGTGTTCAACCTGGGCTTCGCCAACGACGGCAGCCTGAACTTCGGCGCCGCCAATGTCGGCAACTACAACTTCGGCCTCGGCAACGTCGGCGGTTTCAACTTCGGTGCCGGCAACGTCGGCAGCACCAGCCTGGGTTTCGGCAACCTCGGCGACAACAACTTCGGCTTCGGCAACATCGGCCTGGGCAACTTCGGGTTCGGCAATGCCGGTGCCGGCCTGACGGCCGGACTGCAGAACATCGGCTTCGGCAACCTCGGCGACAACAACTTCGGCTTCGGCAATACCGGTAACGGCAATATCGGCTTCGGCAATACCGGCAACGGCAATTTCGGCATTGGGCTCACCGGCGACAACCAGGTCGGGATCGGCGCGCTGAACTCCGGCAGCGGCAACATCGGCTTCGGCAACTCCGGTACCGGCAACGTCGGATTCTTCAACTCCGGCACCGGAAACTTCGGTATCGGCAACTCCGGCAACTACAACAACGGATTGGGCAACGCGGGCCTGGCCAACACCGGTCTGTTCAACGTCGGCAGCGTCAACAGCGGTCTCGCCAACGTCGGCAGCCACAACACCGGCAACTTCAATGCGGGCAACGTCAACACGGGAGACTTCAACCCCGGTGACACCAACACGGGCGCGTTCAACCCCGGCGACATCAACACCGGTATCGGCAACACCGGCAACGTCAACACCGGCGCGTTGATCACGGGCAACTACAGCAACGGAATGTTCTGGCGAGGCGAATACCAGGGTCTGCTGGGTGCGGGAGCCACCATCAGCATCCCCACCATTCCGCTGAGCGTGAACGCCATCGGTGCGTTCGGTCCAATCACCGTGCCGGACATCACCATTCCCGCGATCCCGTTGAATCTGTTGGCGGGCGGCGGTGTTGGTCCGATCGTGGTGCCCAACATCGAGATACCGGGCATTCCGCTGGACTTGTTGGCCGGCGGAGGTGTTGGTCCGATCGTGGTGCCCAACATCGAGATCCCCGGCATTCCGTTGAGCATTCTGGCCGGCGGGGGCGTCGGACCGATCACGGTGCCCGGCATCAACATCCCGAGTATCCCGTTGAACATGATCGCTGCCGGCGGTGTCAGCGGCGTGACGATTCCCAGCATCAGCATTCCGGGGATCCCGATCAGCCTCAACGCCGGTGGCAACGTCGGGGGCGTGACCATCCCTGCGATCACGATTCCCGGTATCCCGATCAGCGTCGGTGCGAACATCCCGGTGGACGTCACCATTCGAGTCGTTCCATACCGGGTCCCGGGTTTGCCGGGTCTACCCGATGTCCTCAACGGCAGCATCGGTCCAATCTCGTTGGTGCACTTCGACATCGGCCCGGTACTCACCGGGGGCACCGGCAACATCTCCGTGAACGGCTTCAGCATTCCGCAGTTCAATCTCAACATTCCGTTGAGCGGCTCGACTGCTCCGTTCACCATCGGCGGGTTCAGCATTCCCGAGTTCGGGCTCAACATTCCGCTCAGCGGTGCCACCAGCCCGTTCAGCATCGGTGGCTTCAGCTTGCCGCAGATCGGTCTGAACGTTCCGTTGAGTGGCTCGACGGCTCCGTTCACCATCGGCGGGATCAGCTTGCCGCAGATCGGTCTGAACGTTCCGTTGACTGGCTCGACGGCTCCGTTCACCATCCCCGGCATCAGCTTGCCGCAGATCGGTCTCAACGTTCCGCTCAGCGGCAGCACCAGTGCCTTCACCATCCCCGGGATCAGCATCGGCCAGGCGCCGGTGAACATCACCATGAATGGCGGGCTGGGGCCGATCACCATCCCGCTCAACTTCGGCGGCGCGCCCGGTTTCGGGAACGGGACCACTTCCCCGTCCTCTGGCTTCTTCAATATCGGCGCCGGTGGGGTGTCGGGGTACAGCAACGTCGGCTCCGCGGTCTCGGGCTTCTTCAACCAGATGCCCCAGACGCTGCTCGGTGCGGTTTCGGGCTACAACAACGTCGGCCAGTTCCTCTCCGGTGTGTCCAACCTGGGCCACACCATGTCCGGGATCGCCAACACCAGCTCGGTGGGCCTGATGACCGCCGCGTTCAACGCCGGCGTCCGCAACTTCGGGGAGCGGCTGGCCGGGTTCTTCACTACCGGCGCCGGGCCGTAGCCGGTCGGACCTGCCGCTGCGCGCTTTCGCGGCTCCGAGGTCGTGCTGACGGCTGTGGTCGGCGATTCCTGGGCTTTGAGTGTGAAGCCCTGGCTTTGAGTGTGCGTCCTGGGCTTTGAGCGTGAAGCCTGGGCTTTGAGCGTGAAGCCTGGGTGGGATTTCGGTCGGCTTTCCCACCGTGGGTTCACTCCGAAAGCCAAGGCTTCACACTCAAAGCCAAGGCTTCACATTCAAAGCCGGTGCAGCGGTCAAAAGCCACTCACCCTGCCGCGTGGACTTGACCAGGGATTCACACTTGGCCGGGAATCACCCGAAGACACCGGGTCCGCGAAGAGTACCGCCAGCACCAAGACTGAGACCGGGGAAGTCCCAAGCGGCACCGTTGTCCGATACGCCCTACCCGTGAGCGCCGTTGCTGCCGGCGATGCCGTTGCCGCCCGAGGCGCCGGTAGCGCCGTTGCTGCCGGTGGCACCGTTGGACCCGTTGAACTGACTGCTCCCGTTGTTCCACGAGGTGCCCGCGCCGCCGGCACCGCCGGTGCCGCCTGAACCGCCGGAGCCGCCTGTGCCGGCAGCGCCGCCAACGCCGCCGGCGCCGCCGCCGACAGTGCCACCATTGACACCCAAGCCACCGGCGCCACCGCCGCCACCGTTGCCGCCTGCGCCGCCGGTGCCACCGGTGCCTCCGCTACCCCCCCAGCCACCGTTACCGCCGCTGATGCCGCCGCTTCCGCCGCTGCCGCCCTGGCCGCCCACCGCCCCGACTCCACCGCCGCCGCCGGCCCCGCCGTCGCCACCGATGCCGCCGACCGCGTTCCCAGCCCCGTATCCGGCGTTGCCACCGGCTCCGCCCGCGCCGCCGTAACCGCCGTTGCCGCCGCCAGCCCCTTGACCACCCTTACCGCCGTTGCCGCCCGGACTGTTGGTCGGCACCGCGGCATTGCCGCCCTCGCCGCCCCTGCCGCCCATGCCGCCGCCGGCGCCACCTTCACCGCCGACGCCACCGGGGCCACCGCCCGGGTAACCGGGGAGAGTCCCGGCGTTGTATCCGCCCTTGCCGCCGGTGCCGCCGTTCGCCCCGTATCCGCCGGTGCCACCCGCGCCGCCGGTGCCCCCGATGGCACTTGTCCCGTTGGACCCATTGCCGCCCATGCCGCCGGTGCCACCGTTAGCCCCGTACCCGCCGGTGCCGCCGGCACCGCCGGTGCCACCGACCGCGAACATCTTGGCGTCGGCCAGGGTCGACCAACCGCCGTTGCCGCCGGTGCCGCCGATTTCGCCGTACCCGCCGTTCGCGCCGGCGCCGCCGGTGCCGCCCACCTGGTTGGGGGCAATGACATCCACCCCTTTGGCCCCGGACGCGGCGGGACCTGACTGGTTGGCGAAGGCGCCGGGGTTGACGCCGGCAGCACCGCCGGCGCCGGCACCCCCCTTGCCGCCATTGCCGCCGCTACCGGCGTTGCCGACGCTGCCGTTCGAAGCTCCGACACCGCCGGCCGTGCCGCCAGCGCCGCCGTTACCACCATTCCCACCGATGCCGCCGCTGCCACCGTTGGCCCCGTTCGTCGTGGCACCGCCACCGGCGCCACCGTTGCCGCCGCTGCCGGCGTTACCGCCCTTGCCGCCGTTTCCGGCGCCGGTACCGCCAGCGACCGCCGCTGCGCCGCCGTCGCCGCCCTTGCCGCCGTTGCCGCCGTTGCCGCCCGCGGAGCCGGCAGCGCTGCCGGTGCCGCTCTTGCCCAGCGCGCCGAGGCCGCCGTTGCCGCCGATGCCACCGTCCCCGGCGACGCCCACGGCCCCGCCGGGGGCTGCGGCCGCACCGGCTTGGCCGCCGGTCCCGCCGGTCCCGCCATGCCCTCCGTGGATGGATCCGGTGGTTCCGGCGCCGCCGGCACCGCCGGTGCCACCGATCCCGCCGTTTCCGCCTGCGCCCAACGTGCCCGATTTGAAGCCGGCAGCGGTCGCGTTACCGGCTGCGCCGCCCTGGCCGCCCGTCCCGCCGTTTCCGCCGATGCCGCCGGTCGCGCCGGCACCACTGGTGCCGCCGGTGCCGCCGATACCGCCGACGCCCCCATTGCCGCCGTTGCCGCCGTCGCCGGATATCGATCCGCCGCTGCCGCCCTTTCCGCCCTTGCCCCCGTTGCCGGCATTCCCACCGGCGCCCCCGTTCTGGCCGGCGCCGGATGCGTCCGACCCGGTAGTGCCGATGGCACCCGCTCCCCCGGTGCCGCCCGCGCCACCGCTACCGACCGGCCCGGCGTCCCCGCCATTGCCGCCGTTGCCGCCGTTGAGCCCACTGAAGGCGGGCGCGGCGGCGCCGGTGCCGCCGATACCGCCGTTGCCGCCGACACCCAGGTCGCCGGATTTGCCGTTCGCACCCGCCGTGCCGGCGTGGACACCGCTACCGCCGCCGGCACCCCCGGCGCCGCCGCCACCACCGGCACCCGGGTTTCCGCCCTTGCCGCCGTCACCACCGTTGCCGCTGCCGCTGTTGGCGAAGGTGCCGGTACCGCCGGCGCCGCCGTCGCCGGCCGCTCCGCCGAACCCGCCGGTGCCCGCAACCCCGCCGGCACCCCCGGTGCCGGTGCCGGACGCGCCGGTACCGGGCGCGCCGCCCGCGCCGCCTTTGCCGCCGGTACCACCTTGACCGCCGTTGCCGCCCAGACCGCCGGTCTGTCCCGCGTCGCCGGTGTTGCCGTTTGCGCCGGACCCGCCGATTCCTCCGACGCCGCCGCGGCCGCCGGCGCCGCCATTGCCTCCGACGCCGGAGATCGACCCGCCTTTGCCGCCGGCTCCGCCCTCGCCACCGTCGCCGCCGTTACCACCCGCGGCACCGTGGCCACCGGCACCGCCCGACTGACCGGACTTGGTCCCGTTCGTGCCTTCGACGCCCATCGCTCCCGCTCCGCCGGCGCCACCGGTACCGCCGTTGCCGAACGCTCCGGCGTCGCCGCCCGACCCGCCCTTGCCGCCGTTGAGGCCACTCAACGCCGGTGCGTCAGCTCCTGCGCCGCCGGTGCCGCCGTGCCCGCCGACACCGTGGGCGCCCACGACACCGTCCGCGCCCTTGGCGGCTGTGCCGTAACCCGCTCCGCCGTTGCCGGCGGTACCACCGGCGCCTGGCGTCCCGCCGGTCCCGCCGTCACCGCCGTTGCCGGTGCCGCCGTTCTCGAAAGTGCCGGCGCCGCCGGTGCCGCCACTGCCGGCAGTCCCACCGAAACCGCCGTTGCCGCCTTGGCCGCCGACACCGCCCTTGCCGGTGCCCGAAGCCCCGGTGCCGGGCGCGCCGCCCTGGCCGCCGTCGCCGCCGGCACCGCCTTGACCGCCGTTGGTGCCGGCTCCGCCGGTCTGGCCTGCTAGTCCGGTGGCACCGTCGGTGCCGGCGCCGCCGAAGCCGCCCGTGCCGCCGGTCCCGCCGGCGCCGCCGTTGCCGCCCACCCCGGACGTGGTGCCGCCGCTACCGCCGACACCACCGTTGCCGCCGTGGCCGCCCGAGCCGCCGATCAGGCCGTTGAGACCTTGGGTCCCGTTGGCGCCGGCACCCCCGGCCCCGCCGGTGCCGCCGTTGCCGACCGGCCCGGCGTCACCGCCGTTGCCGCCGTGGCCGCCGTTGAGTCCGCTGAATGCGGGCGCGGTGGCACCGGCGCCACCGGTGCCGCCGTGACCTCCCGTGCCGATTGAGCCGACGGATCCGTCGGCACCTTTCGCGCCGGTGGTGCCGCCGCCTGCGCCGCCGGTGCCGCCGGCACCGCCGGAGCCGACCGTTCCGCCCGCTCCGCCCTTGCCGCCGTTTCCGGTGCCGCCGTTGGCGAAGGTGCCGACGCCGCCCGTCCCGCCGCTGCCGGCGATGCCGCCGGTGCCGCCGTCGCCCGCCGCGCCGCCGCCCGCATCGATGCCTTTACCGGAAGCACCGCTACCGGCCTGCCCGCCCGCGCCGCCGTTACCGCCGCTGCCACCCTGACCGCCGTTGGTGCCGTTTCCGCCGGTAGCACCCAGCGCGCCGGTGTTGCCGTCGTAGCCGTTGCCGCCGAACCCGCCGAGGCCGCCGCGGCCACCACCGCCGCCGCTGCCACCGAATCCGGACGTGGTACCGCCGGCGCCGCCGGCGCCGCCGGCCCCCCCGTTGCCACCGTTACCGCCGATGCCGCCGTTCTCGGCGGCGGTGGTCGCGTTGGTCCCGTGGGCTCCGACATAACCGTGGCCGCCGCTACCGCCGGTGCCGCCGTTGCCGACCGAGCCGCCGTCACCGCCCTTGCCACCCGCGCCGCCGTGACCGCCGTCGACGGTTGCGGAGGCACCGACGCCGCCGGCGCCGCCGTTGCCGCCGAAGCTCGGGCTGCTGCCCGCCTTACCGTTTGCCCCGCTCAGGGTCCCCGTGCCGCCTGCCCCTCCGGAGCCGGCGACGCCGGCGGCACCCGGATCGCCGCCGTGGCCGCCGTTGCCGCCGTTGCCCGCGACTCCGTTCACGACGGCACCGTTGCCGCCACGCCCGCCGTGCCCCGGGGTGCCACCCTGACCGCCGTCACCGCCGGCGCCGCCTTGACCGCTCACGCCCTTGCCCAGCGCGGTGCCACCGACGCCGCCGGCGCCGCCCTGGCCGCCAGATCCGCCGTCGCCGCCGTCGCCGCCGGCCACACCGGCACCGCCGTCCGTGCCGGTGATGCCGGCGCTGCCGTCCGCGCCATGGCCACCGGCACCGCCCACGCCGCCGTTGCCGGACGTCGTGCCACCAGCGCCGCCGTTGCCGCCGGTACCGCCGTTGCCGCCGGCGTTGCCGTCGGCGCCCGGGGCCACCACCGGTGCGCCGGCCAACCCGGCACCACCGGCACCGCCGGCGCCGCCGTCGCCGACCGACCCGCCGTCACCACCGTGGCCGCCCGCGCCGCCGTGCCCGCCGGCCGTGATCGCGCCGGCACCTGCCCCGCCGGCGCCACCGTTGCCGCCGGAGGCCGCCGTGCTCCCGGCCTCGCCGTCCGCGCCGAAGGCGCCCGGCTGGGCGCCCGCGCCGCCGGCGCCGCCGAGACCCGCCGCACCGGCCGCGCCGGGATCGCCGCCTTTGCCGCCGTCGCCGCCGTTGCCCGCAACCCCGTTGGTGACGGTGCCCTGGCCACCGGCACCCCCGTTACCGGGCGCGCCGCCGCTGCCGCCGTTGCCGCCGGCACCGCCTTGCCCGCCGGCGCCGGAACCGAGCGCAACACCGCCGAGCCCCCCGGCTCCGCCCTTGCCGCCGGCGCCGCCGCTGCCGCCGTCGACGCCGTTGGATCCGGCCCCGCCGGCGGTTCCGGACACCCCGGCGGTGCCGTCGGCGCCCGCACCACCGGCGCCACCGACGCCGCCATTACCCGAAGTCGTGCCCCCGGCGCCGCCGTCACCGCCGGCTCCACCGTCACCCCCGGCGTTGCCGGTTGCTCCCGGAGCCGTCACCTGCGCGCCGGCCCGTCCGGCCCCGCCGGCCCCGCCGGCACCACCCGTCCCGACCGCTCCCGCGTCGCCACCCCGACCGCCGGCTCCACCGGCCGCACCGGCGGTTGTCGCGTCAGCCCCGGCGCCGCCCGCACCGCCGTTGCCGCCGGTTGTGGGGGTGGCGCCGTGCAGTCCGGCACCGGCTCCGGGCGCGCCCGCACCGCCCGCGCCGCCCAGGCCGGGGTTGCCGCCGCGGCCACCCTCGCCACCGCTACCGGCGACCCCGTTGACGACGGTGCCCTTGCCGCCCGCTCCACCGGTTCCGGCGGTACCACCCGCGCCGCCGGCTCCACCGGCACCCGGGGTGCCGGCCTGGCTGAACAGAGCACCCCCGGAGCCGCCGACGCCGCCCACCCCGCCGGTTCCGCCGCCGCCGCCGTCGCCGCCGGCTCCACCGGGCAGGCCCGGGTCGCCCACCGCGCCGAGACCACCGGCACCGCCCGCGCCGCCGACACCGCCGACGCCCCCGGCGCCCCCGTTGCCGTAGAGCAGTCCCGCGTTGCCGCCGGCGCCGCCGTTTCCGCCCAGACCGCCGGCCGTGCCGTTGCCGCCGTTGCCGCCCGGTGACAGGGCGTCGCCGCCGACAGACCCGGAGATGCCGGTGCCACCGGCGCCGCCGGCACCGCCGTTGCCGAAGAGGAATCCCGCGTTACCGCCGGCACCGCCGCTGCCGCTCTGGGCGCCACCGATGCCGCCGATCCCGCCGGCCCCGCCGGCGCCGGTCAGCAGTCCGCCGCTACCCCCGGCTCCGCCGGTGCCGCCGGTGCCGGTAGCGGAGAAGCCGCCCGCGCCGCCGGCTCCGCCGGTGCCCCACAATGCAGCCGCACCCCCGGCCCCGCCGGTACCGCCGGTGCCGGACACCGAGGATCCCCCGGCCCCGCCGAGGCCCGCCGCGCCGAACAGGCCGGCCGCTCCGCCGGCGCCGCCGCCGCCCCCGACACCGCTCGTCGACGATCCGCCGGCCCCACCGATTCCGCCGACGCCGAACAGGCCGGACGCCCCGCCGCTGCCGCCCGCGCCGCCGTTGGCACCGTTCAGACCGGTCGCGCCGGAGCCGCCGGCGCCGCCATTGCCGAACAGCAGTCCCGCCGCACCACCGTGCTGCCCGGTGCCCGGCGCCCCGTCGGCGCCGTTACCGATCAGCGGACGGCCCAACAAAGCCAGCGACGGTGCATTGATTGCGTTAAGTGTCTCGCGCATGAACGCCGCGCTGACAGCCTCGGCGCTCGAATAGGAAGCCGCAGTCGCCTGCAAAGTGCGAACGAATTGCTCGTGGAAAACGGTCGCTTCGGCGGCAAGGTTTTGGTAACTGACGGCATGCGCGCCGAATAACGCCGCGATGCGGGTGGAAACTTCGTCGGCGGCGGCGGCCAACATCTCCGTCGTGGGCACCGCTGCAGCGACATTGGCTGCGCTGATTGTGGATCCAATGCTCCCGACGTCCGATGCCACGGCGGCGAGTGTCTCGGTTGCAGCAATCACGTACGACATGGCAGTAGAACCCGCTTTCCCAAAAGTGGCCCGACCCGCCGATGCTATTACTCGCCTGCCGAATCTCGACTAGATCCGGCGTTCGTTATCGAAACGTTATAGCCGTCATAGAAAACGTCTATTTGCTTTACAAGCGACCTTTAATTGCATGAATTCGACCTTCTTGTATGGCAGGTGGTCACCGAGTGCGGGCAGTGCCCATCGCCGGTTCGATGTCGGCGATGCAAGAGACGAAATCTCCCCGGCGCAGCCGGCGCCGGGGAGACTAGCGAGAAGATTCGCGCTCAGTTTTCCTTGAGGATCAGCTTCCGCAACGCCGCGCCGTCGGAGGTGAGCAGTTCCTCGATACGAGGCTTGCTCACCTCAGCGACGATGATCTCGCCGACCTCCTGATACACCTCGCTGAAGATGCCGTGCGACTTCATCTTCTCGGTCTGGTACTGGTTGTCCTCGGTCGGCGTGACGTAGTAGACCGCGTCGGCCTTGAACCGGTGCACCAGCCACAGATGGATCAAGGTCATCAGCCGCTTCTGGCGTAGCTTCTCGGCGAAGGTGTTCTGGTCACGCACCTGCAGGATGCTCCGGCCGTGCCGGTCCTTGATGGGGTCGACGACGACGTTGGCCAGCTGCTCGTCGGCGTCCCCGTAGATCCCCAGCTCCAGCACATCCGAACCGGCGCGGCGGGGTCGCAGCGTGACCCGGAGCTTCTCGCCCAGCTGATAGTGCTCGCTCCACACCGCCAGCCACTCCTCGAGCAGCTTCTTGGGCACCTCGGTCTGCACCAGGTGCTGGTGCTGGGTGGACCCCTTGCCCATGGATTTGGTGGTCGCCGTGCGTCCCGAGGACGCCGCCAGGGCGGCGTCGCTGCGCGGCCCGCCCACCAACGTCTGCGGCGTGCGGTACGGCGACTCGACCAGGCGCATCTTGCGTTGCAGCCGGGCCAGCGCCAGCATCCCGTCCTGGCGGAGGTTGGTGGCGAACTCCTCGGCGGCGACGCCGTCGATCTGGTGACCGCCGTAGGTGATGAAGTTGAAGACGAACCCCATCTTGCCCAGCTCCGCGGGGAACTCGCGCATCTCCTCGTCGGTCATGCCGGTGGTGTCCCAGTTGAACGACGGCGACAGGTTGTAGGCCAGCATCTGGTCGGGATATACGGCATGGATGGCATCGGCGAACTGGCGTGCGTCGGCCAGATCAGCGGTCTTGGTCTCCATCCACAGGATGTCGGCGAACGGCGCAGCCGCCAGCGACTTCGCGATCGCATAGGGGATGCCGCCGCGGATCTGGTAGTAGCCCTCCGGCGTCTTGGCCAGCTCGCAGTCCCACCCCGGGTCGACACCCAACTCTTTGGCCTTGCGTCGCGCGTCATAGAGCGACGCCGTGGCGGCGAACGTGCGCCAATCCTGCGCGCTCATCCCACGCGGCTCGTCGTCGCTCTCACCGAATTCCAGGACCTCGGCGACCGCTTCCCCGTAGGTGAGCACCCCGGCGTCGTCCTCCCAAGCGGCCACGAAACGCGATTCGACGTCGTCGTACACGTCGTCGATCGAGGTCTCGCCGTTCTCCCGCCACGTCTTGATCGCCTCGGCGATCAGCTCGGTGATTCCCTGACGCTCCAGCCACGCGCCCGCCTCGGCGTACTCGTCGTCGCTGAGCGAATACAGCAGGTGCCCGTTGAGTTCCTCGACACCCGAGTCGTAGAACCGCCGCATCATCGCCAGGAAACACGCCTTGTACGACGGCACCTGGAGGTTGGTGGCCCCTAGCAGGAACGGCTGGTCGCGTTCGTCGCCGCGGCTGTCGAGCAGGTTGGCCGCCTCGGCGTCGGTGCGCGCGACGATGATGCCGGGCACCCGCATGATGTCGAGCTGGAACCGGGCGGCGTTGAGTCGCTTGATCTGTTCGTCCGAGGGGACCAGGACCTTGCCGCCCTGGTGGCCGCACTTCTTGGTGCCCGGGCGCTGGTCCTCGATGTGGTAGCCCGGCACGCCGACCTCGGCGAAACGTCGAATCAGGTTGCGCACGTGCGGATCTCCGCCGTGACCGGTGTCCGCGTCGGCGATGATGAACGGCCGGTAGTCGAAGAAGGTGGCCGAAGCGCGCTGGCGCTCAGTCATGTTCAGCCGCTGATATTCCTGGTTGCGGTCGGCGGTCAGCAGCGCACGCACCAGCACCGCGGCATCGTCGGGCACCTGGCTCAACGGATAGCTGGCCAGGTCCGGTCCCGGGTCCTCGGTGACCGAACCCTTGGCCGAGGTCGCCCAGCCGCCCAGGTAGATGGCCTCGATGCCCATCCGCTTCATGCTCACCGCCTGCCCCGGTGAATAGGGGCCGAAGGTGGTGACGCTCTTCTTCTCGGCGAACAGTTCGCGCAGGCGCGGGAAGAAGGCGGCCGCCGCCTCGCGGGCCACGGTGTAGTCGACCGGGATCGTGCCGCGTTGCTCGACGACCTGGCGGGCCGTGTAGAGGCGGGTGATGTCGGCGAAGCGCGGGCTCTCGAAGTAGCGCTGCGTCGCGGCGACGTCTTCCTCGAACTGTGATTGGACCGCATTGTCCGTTTCCGCGATGGCCATGGCCTTACGCTCCTCTTCAGCCCCGATTCACCTGACGCACGAAGTGTATGCCCCAAGATAGTGATCTGAATCACCGGCCGAGGGGCCTGCATCACAATGGCTTTCGCGCCACGTCCGGGGCGAGCGTCAGCTCGGTCCCGGTACGGCCGCGCCGTACCGGTGGCAGGCGGCCAGCGCCAATTCGACGTCGACGCGGTCATCAATCGGGCGTCCGCGACGAGCGACAGCTTGCTCCACCCGGTTCCTCAGCACGGTGAAAGGGACATCGAGATCGCGTGCCGCGGCCTCGTGGACGGATCCGCTGTGCAGGAACACCCGCAACGACTCTCGCAGCAGCGCGTCGTCCTCGGTGTCGGCGGCCAGCGGGCCGAGGACATCGGCCACCCATCCGCGGATTTCGGCGGTGTCGGTGCCGAGCAGTGCCACGGCCGCCAGGTCGGGATCGGTGGCCGCGGCCACCGATCGCTGAGCATCCGAGTGCGCCGGGCCGCCGGCCGACACCGCCGACCGCACCCGCTGGGCCTGACGGTGGGAACGACGGAATCCACCCACCCCGGTGCCGATCGCGCCCAGCGCGATGGACGGCGAATCCTCTCGGAGACGGGCGAATTGGCGCACCTTTGCGACGATGTCGCCGGGCGCGGTTCGAAACGGCAGCCAGCCCCAGGCGCTGGTCCGGTCGGCGGCGGCGAACAACGGCGCCGCGGAGGCGTCGACGGCCCCGGCCAAGCTGCGGACGAAGCGCTGCATGCGGGCCAGCTCGTCGTGTTCGGTCGCCGGGTCCGGCTGCCACGCGATGACCGCGACGTGTTGCCACCGCAACGGGTAACGGATTGTGGCAGAGGCGATGTCGACGTCGACGGCGGATCCGTCGGCAAGCACGTCCCGCACCCTCATCGCGCGGATGCTGTTCTGGTTTTCCAGCCAGTGCTGGCGTTCGTCTTCGTACGCGCTGACCACGTGTTGGGACACCAGGTCGACGTATTCGAACACCAATGTGGTGATCACCTCGATCACGGCGACCCGGGTGGTGGGTTCGACGTCGAGGGCACGCAGTTCGGTGAACACCAGCTCGGTCATGTGCCGCTGCCCGAGTCGGTACGCCCGCACCAGAGACGTGACCGGTACGTCGTGCTGGGCCACCCGGCGGGCATACTCCAGTGCCGCATCGGGAGCGGTGATTTCGTCTACCGGGATGTCATGCAGCAGTGCATCGAAGATCGTCTCGATGTTGGACCGGATGCTGGCGCCCATCAACTCGAGCATGTGCGCATCGCCGCGCAGTTCGGGGACCTGTTCTTCGAGCGCTTTTTGAATCGTCGTACTGATGTCGGCGACCTGCCGCTGCAGCCCGGTCGCGATTGTCAAGACACAGCCGTGCACCTCGTCGTCACCGGACGAATAGCTCACTCTTGGAACGGTAACGCCACTCGTGACGGAACCGGTAGAACTCCGAGCCCGCCGCTATCCGGTGGCGAGGTCGGGAGTGTATGACGGAGACGTACCGCAACCGAACAAGGAGAAACCGTGCGCGCAGTCGTCATCACCAAACATGGCGGACCGTCGGTCCTGCAGGTACTGCAGCGTCCGGACCCGCCACCGCCGGGACCGGGCCAGCTGCGCATCGAAGTCCGGGCCGCCGGCGTCAATTTCGCCGATCACCTCGCCCGTGTCGGCCTGTATCCCGACGCACCCGACCTCCCCGCCGTGGTCGGCTACGAAGTGGCCGGCACCGTGGTGGCCGTAGGCGACGGAGTGGAAGACAGCCGGGTCGGCGAAAGAGTCTTGGCTGGAACGCGTTTCGGCGGTTACGCCGAGATCGTCAACGTCGCCGCGGCCGACTCGGTGCCGCTGCCGGAGTCGGTGAGCTTCGAACAGGGCGCGGCGGTTCCGGTCAACTACGCCACCGCGTGGGCGGGCTTGCACGGCTACGGGTCGCTGCGCGCCGGCGAACGGGTGCTCATCCACGCCGCGGCCGGCGGCGTGGGCATCGCGGCCGTCCAGTTCGCCAAAGCCGCCGGGGCCGAGATACACGGCACCGCCTCGCCCGCAAAGCACCAGAAGCTGGCCGAACTGGGCGTAGACCGGGCGATCGACTACCGCCGCGACGGTTGGTGGAAGGGGCTGCAGCCCTACGACATGGTGCTCGACGCTCTGGGCGGCACGTCGTTGCGGCGGTCCTACGATCTGCTGCGGCCGGGCGGACGGCTTGTCGGCTACGGGATCTCGAATCTGCAGGAAGGCGAGAAGCGGTCGCTGCGCAGGGCGGCGCCGCACGCGCTGGCGATGCTGCGCGGGTTCAATCTGGTCGATCAGTTATCGGAGTCCAAGACCGTCATAGGCCTGAACATGCTGCGGTTGTGGGACGACCGGGGCACGCTCGAACCTTGGATTACGCCACTGCGCCAGGCGCTCGACGACGGCATCGTGGCACCGGTCGTGCACGCCGCGGTCCCGTTCTCCGAAGCCCCTGAAGCACACCGGATTCTGGCGGCGCGGGAGAACATCGACAAGGTGGTGCTGGTGCCGTAACCGCGGACAGCAACCCGTGTTTCAGTCCGCGGCCACGATCAGCGCGGCGAGCCGGCTGCGGTCGACTTTGCCGGTCACGTTGTAGGGAATGTCGTCGACAATCCTCAGTCGCTCCGGCAATTTGAAGTAGGCGATCAGATCCGCGCAGTGCGTTCGCAGTTCCTCCAGCGTCACCGGCGCGCGCGACACCACCGCGGCACCTACCCGCTGGCCGAGTTCTTCGTCGTCGACTCCGGCCACCGCGACGTCACGCACCGCCGGATGGGACCGCAGCGCCTCCTCCACCTCGATGGGCCCGAACTTCTCGCCGCCACGGTTGATGGTGTCGCGCAGCCGGCCGCTCGGGTACAGGTAGCCGTCGGCGTCCCTACGGCCCAGATCGCCGGTGCGCAACCACCCCGCGGTGCTGTTCAGCGGGCTGTCGACCCAGATCTCGCCGACCGCGCCGACCTCCACTTCCACACCGGTGTCCGGGTCGACCACGCGCACGTCGACGCCGGGAAGGGGCCGTCCCACCGATCCGGTCCGGGCTGGATCATGATGATCCTCGGGCAGCAGGTTGGCGTAGGTGCCCAGCGTCTCGGTCTGACCGAACACATTGGTGAACGCCACGTGCGGAAGGGCCGCAATTGCCTTGCGCATCAACGTCTTCGGCGCGGCCGCGGCCCCGTAGGTGATCGCGGACAGCGAGGACAGGTCGGTGGCGGCGAAGTCGGGATGTTCCAGGATTCGATGAATCATCGTGGGCACCAAGAACATTGCGGTCACCCGATGCCGGGACACCAGTCGCAGCCACTGGCCGGCGTCGAACCGGCGCTGCACCACCAGGGTGTTGCCCGAGTACAGACTGGCGAGCAAGCCGAGCGACCCTCCCACGTGGAAGTAGGGCACGCACATCATCACCGCGTCGGGCGGGGTGTCCGGCGAGAACGGCTCGGATGTCCGGTTGAGCCGTGCGCCGAGTTGCCGGCTGCCGATCGGGACCGTCTTGGGCAGGCCGGTGGTCCCGCTGGTGAACAGGACCATCGCGGGAAGGTCGTCGTCGACGCATACCGGAGGTGCCGGCCGTTCGTGGCCGGCGAGGAGTTCGGACGCCGTCAAAACGGTGGGCACCGCCGCTTCGCGCAGGCGGTCGGCGTGCGTCTGCCCCGCCACCGCCACGTCCGTGCAACCGGCGTTGTCGAGCAGTGCCCGCAGTTCGGGCGGCGTCAACGCCGGATTCATCAGCGCTGCCGCGGCGCCGATGCGGGCCGCTCCGAGTAGCGCGGCGATCGAGAGAAGGCTCGCGGTGTCGACGACGGCGACGCGGTCGCCGGGGCGGACACCGTGTGCTGCCAAGCCGGCCGCGCAGGCTCGCACTGCTCCGGCGAGTTCGGCGTAGCTGTACGGGCGGTCGTCGATGACGAGCGCGGTGCGCTGCGGATCGTGTGTCGCCGCGGCGTCGACGATGGTCCCGATGTTCATGTGCTCAGTACAGCGGCGACCAGGTCGAGGTCCGCAGCAGCCGGCTGGTCCACTGATCCCGTAAGTCCAGCGCATCGTGCAGCCACGTTCCGGGAGTCCGGTATTCGGCCGGGATATGGGTGCGTAGCAGGTCGAGCAGCGCTTCGGGACGACTGATCTGCTGCATCAGGATCACTTCGCGGCGCAGGTGACTGCCCAGTGCGGGCTGGAACGACGCATGCATCCGCAGCATGGACGCAGGCTGTTCCAGGCCGCGGGCATAAACGTCCCCGCACCGCAGGATGTATTCCTCGAACTTGTCCTCGTAGGGCCACATGGTGTCTTCCATGTAGAGGCTCATATCGTGCTCGCGCCCGTCCACCGGCACATCGTCGAACGACACCTCTTGCATGGGTGACCACGGCAGCGGCACCAGCAGCTTGGCGTCGACTCCGTGGCGCAGTTCGTCGGTGTGATGCATCCAGTCCCGCAGGTCCCCCTGTTGCACCCGCTTGGTCAGTCGTTCCCAGGCCGCGCCGTCGCGAACCGCGGTCACGGTGATGACGGTGTATGCCGGGCCGCTGCCCTGGGCCTGGTTGGTGTACCACAGCAGCCGGGCCTCGTCGCCGGCGGCCAGCGTGGGCATCCAGCCTTCGCGAAACGCCGCCTCGAATTCATCCTCGGCGCGCCCGCGCACCGTATGGACTTCGTGCATGAACAGCAACGCCCAGACCTCCGAACGCCTTCTCGCCCACTATTTGCAGGGACGTTAATCGGGACGAATCTTCCTGTCCACGCCGGCTCTACGCACTCGTCAATATCTCAGGCGCACCGTCCGGGCCGCTCGCCGAGTACGCTGTTTAGTTATGAGTTCTAAGCAACCGCGAGTTTTCGGCGTCGCTGCACTGTTGGTCGCAGGCTGGGCGGGCTCGCTGGGTGTCGCGGCCGCCGACCCGGAGCCGACCCCGTCCCCGGCCCCGGCTCCCCCGGGCGCCGCTGTGCCGGCGGCGGCACCCAGGGCGACGATCGACCACGACGGCGTCTACACCGTCGGCAAAGACATCGCCCCGGGGGTGTATGCCTCCGCCGGGCCCGTCGGCAACGGCACCTGCTACTGGAAGCGGATGGGCAATCCCGACGGTGCGCTGATCGACAACGCGATGACCAAACGGCCCCAGGTCGTGCAGATCGAGGCCACCGACAAGGCGTTCAAGACCAGTGGTTGCCAGCCCTGGCAGCCGTCGGGCGAGGCACCGCCACCCGCGGCCGCGGGTCCGCAGGTGCAAACCGCACTCGGCATCTTGAACGGGCTGCTCGCGCCGAACGGTCAGCACGGGCCGTAGCCCCCCGGTCGGGACTCAGGCCGGTGGGGCCAGGGCGCCCTCGACCGTGGTGTACATCGGCAGCAGGCGGCGCAGGCCGCAGGCGGCGATGGTACGGGCCACGATCGGCTGATCGCTGACCAGTCGCAGATTCACCCCGCGCCGACGACACCGGACAGATTCTTGTGCCAGCACGGCGTACGCGCACGATCCCAGGAAGTCCAGTTCCCGGATGTCGATGACGAACGGTCCCGGCGCAATCGCGATCGAGGCGCTTCGGTTCACCAGACGCTGCCAAATGGTCTCGTTGCTGGCATCGATGTCACCGCCGACATGGACGACCACCGCCGAGCCGGTGCATTCGGTGAGCGCTCGCAAACCGCTGCTGGGATCGGTGATTTGAGAATTCAGCCGCGTGCTGGATGGAGCTGGCGATGATTTGATCGCGACAGTCTTCATCGTTCGCAATGTCCCGTCGTCGTGGTGGCTGAGGATGCCTTCAGTTCTGAAGGCGGCAACGTCGTCGTATCGAAAAACAGCGTAGGTGTTCGCGGGGTTCAGCGAGTGGTCTTCGTGATTACGGGCTTAATAAGCATATGTGCAACAGGCGCTGACAACCTAGGGTGTCGCGCCGGAAATTTACGTGTTCCGCGAAGCGCGACGCGTCAGGAGCGACAGAATCCAGCTGACGATGGACAGCAGGATGGCCGCCCAGATCGCCGTCCACCAGAAGTGGTCGATCTGCAGTCCCCAGTGGGTGGTGTGCTCGGTGATCCGAGCGGTGATCCAGAGCATGAACGCGTTCACGACGATGTGGAACAGCCCCAGCGTCAGGATGTACATCGGGATCGACAGGATCTGCACGATCGGCTTGACGATGGCGTTGACCAGACCGAAGAGCACCGCGACGACGAAGATGATGCCGACGCGCTGCAACGTAGTGTCACCGCCGACGAAGCGCAGCCCGGATACGAACTGCGTCACCACCCATAACGCGAACCCGGTCAACGCCGCGCGCAGCAAAAAAGGCACCATCCGGCGATCCTGCCACCACGGGCGCAATGCAGCCGGTTCAGGCCGCGCGGTGCGCCACGCTCGCGGTCTGGCGTCGGGTAGGCCACGATGCTGACGTGACCAGACAGCGCCTGACCAGCGAACAGCGCAACTCCTTCCTCGCGGCGTTCCTGGGCTGGACGATGGACGCCTTCGACTACTTCATCGTCGTGCTGGTCTACGCCGACATCGCCGAGACGTTTCACCGCAGCAAGACCGAGGTCGCGTTCCTCACCACCGCCACGCTGGCGATGCGACCGCTAGGCGCGCTGCTGTTCGGGCTGTGGGCCGACCGGGTCGGACGACGGCTGCCGCTGATGGTCGACGTCATCTTCTACTCGGTGGTCGGATTCCTGTGCGCGTTCGCGCCCAACTTCACCGTGCTGGTGATCCTGCGGCTGCTGTACGGCATCGGCATGGGCGGTGAGTGGGGACTGGGGGCCGCGCTGGCGATGGAGAAGGTTCCGGCCGAACGGCGGGGCTTCTTCTCCGGGTTGCTGCAAGAGGGCTACTCGTTCGGCTACCTGCTGGCCACCGTCGCCTCGTTGGTGGTGATGAACTGGCTGGACCTGTCGTGGCGCTGGTTGTTCGCGCTGAGCATCATCCCGGCCCTGGTCAGCCTGATCATCCGGTATCGCGTGGAGGAATCCGAGGTGTGGGAAGCCACGCAGGACCGCATGCGGCTGACCAAGACCAGAGTTCGCGACGTGCTGCGCGAGGCCAAGGTCATCCGTCGGTTCTGCTACCTGGTGTTGCTGATGACGGCTTTCAACTGGATGAGTCACGGCACCCAGGACGTCTACCCCACCTTCCTGAAAGCGACCACCGACGACGGCGCCGCGCTGTCCAGCGCGACCGCCCGCTGGATCGTGGTGGTCTACGCCGTCGGCGCGATCGTCGGCGGTCTGGTCTTCGGCACGTTGTCGCAGCGATTCGGCCGCCGCTACACCATCGTGTTCTGCGCGGTGCTGGGGTTGCCGATCGTGCCGCTGTTCGCCTACTCACGCACCGCGGCCATGCTGTGCCTGGGTTCGTTCCTGATGCAGGTGTGCGTGCAGGGTGCGTGGGGAGTCATTCCCGCTCACCTGACCGAGATGTCGCCGGACGCCATTCGCGGCCTGTATCCCGGGGTGACCTATCAGCTGGGAAACCTGCTGGCCGCGTTCAACCTGCCGATTCAGGAGCACCTGGCCGCGACCCACGGTTACCCGTTCGCACTCGCGGCCACGATCCTGCCGGTGCTGGTCATGGTCGCGGTGCTGACGTGGATCGGCAAGGACGCCACCGGAATTCGGTTCGGCACTGCTGAATCCACTTTTCTGCCAAGCGAAGTCGAGTGAGCTGCGGACCGGCGTCCACCGCGTCCCCGGTCGATGCGCCGTCGGCGCTCAGCCCGCTCCGGAACCGTTCAACGTCCGCAGCAGCAGGTGCATCGCGACGGTGGTGGAACGTTCCCGGACGTCGGAGCGGTTGCCGGGCAGCCGCAGGGTGCGGGTGACGCCGGTGCCGTCCGCCAGCGCGACCGTGAAACATACTGTGCCGACCGGTTTATCCTCGGTGCCACCGCCGGGGCCGGCGATTCCGGTGATGGCCACGGCGGTGTCGGCGCCGAAGCGTGTCAGCGCGCCCGCCGCCATCGCCTGCGCGACCGGCTCGGACACCGCCCCATGCTGCTCGATCAGGCCCGCGTCGACGCCGAGTAACTGCACCTTGGCCTCGTCGGCGTAGGACACCACCCCGCCGACCACGTAGTCCGACGAGCCGGCGCGATCGGTCAGCCGCGCCGCGAGCAACCCCGCGGTGCAGGATTCTGCGGTGGCGATACGGCGTCCGGCGAGCAGGGCGGCGACCAGATCGTCGACTTGCGAACCGTCTTCGGAGAACACCTGCGCACCGTGGCGATCGCGGAGCAGTTGGCTCAACTGCGCGTAGACCTGTTCGGCGGCCGGCTCGTAGCGGGTGACGATCTCCAGCTCGCCCCGGCGCAGACAGGTGGTGATCTCCAGCGCCTCGAAACCCGCAATGGCGGTCTCGGCTTCCCGCAGCGTCTCGGCCAGCCCGGACTCGGGCAGTCCGAACATCCGCACCATGTCCTGCCGGTACACCGTCCGGCCGGCGATCGCCTCCTGCACCCCGGGGGTCTCGACGGCCTTGTGCCACATGGGCTGGAGTTCGCGTGGGGGTCCGGGAAGCACCAGCACCGCGGGCTTGCCAGGGACCACGACGCCGGGTGCGGTGCCTACCGGATCGAGGATCTGCGCTCCGACCGGGATCATGGCCTGCTTGCGGTTGGCGGTCCGCACCGACTCGAAGTTGCCCGGCTCCAGCAGCGCCGCGAATGCTGGGTTGCGCGCCATCAGCGACTTGAGGATGTCGGCGATCCGGTTCTCCAGCGCGTCGTCCAGGACCAACTCGCGGCCACAGAATCGGGCCACCACCTCGACGGTCATGTCGTCGGCGGTGGGTCCCAGCCCGCCGCTGGTGATGATCAGGTCGACGCCCTGATCGGCCATGAAGCGCAGTTGCGCTTCGATGTCGGCGGGGCGGTCACCGCAGATGGTGATGTGGGCGAGTTCGACACCCAGTTCCAGCAGACGATCGGCGATCCAGGGCCCGTTCTGGTCTTGGACCCGTCCGGTCAGAACCTCGGTGCCGGTGACCACGATGCCCGCGCGTGCGCTCACCGTGACGACACTACGCACCGCCACCGAGTTGGTTCTTAAGTGCTGGGGCTGCCTTGCTGGCCGGGGATTCCCGGATCGGTCAATCCCCCACGCTCGCCGGGACTTCCGGGCTGACCGGGCTGACCCGGTTGACCGGGCTGGCCCGGCTGACCGGGTTCGCCGCCGGCGCCGCCTGGGCCGCCTTCGCCCGGCTGACCGCCGGGGCCGCCATCGCCGCCGGGGCCGCCGTCGCCGCCGCGACCACCGTCGCCCCCGCGACCACCGTCGCCACCGCGACCGCCCGCGCCACCGCGACCGCCGGCTCCGCCTCGACCACCCGCGCCGCCCTGACCGCCGGCCCCGCCGGGCCCGCCTGCGCCGCCGGTCATGCGCTGGATTCCGGAGCTGGGAAACGGGCCATCATTGCGCCTCCTGGTTGCCGTAGGTGGATCCGCAACACGCTACGCGCAGCGCTGAGCACCGGGTTTGCCAGGCCGATCAACTCGACAGATAGCGTTCGACCGACTCGACCTTTCGCGTCATCGCATCGCTGACCCCGGTTCGCCAGTCCGCCTTGATCACCGTGCTGACCCGCGGTGCCCGGGCGGCGACGGCCTCCACCGCGCGCTGCACCACGGCCATCACCTGCTCCCAGGTATCGCCTTCGATCACGGTGAACATCGAGTCGGTCCTGTTGGGCAGTCCCGATTCGCGGACCACCCGAACCGCTTCGGCGACGATCTCACCGACGGCCTCGCCTACACCTAGCGGAGTGACGGAAAACGCGACCAGCACAGACATTCCTTCACTGTCGCATGGCAGCATCGGGGCTCATGCGGGTTCTGGTGCAACGGGTCTCGTCGGCCACCGTCTCGGTGGACGGTGAACAGGTCGGCGCCATCCGCCCGGACGGACAGGGGTTGCTCGCCCTCGTCGGCGTCACGCACACCGACGGACCCGAAACAGCGCAGCGCCTGGCCGAGAAACTGTGGACGTTGCGGATCCTGTCCGGCGAGCAGTCCGCATCCGACGTCGACGCGCCGATCCTGGTGGTCAGTCAGTTCACCCTGTACGCCGACACCGCCAAGGGGCGCCGCCCATCGTGGAACGCCGCCGCGCCGGCCGCGGTCGCCGAGCCCCTCGTTGCGACGTTCACCGAGGCGCTACGCCGAGCGGGCGCGCGGGTGGAGACCGGTGTCTTCGGCGCTCACATGCAGGTCGAGTTGGTCAATGACGGGCCGGTGACCGTGCTTTTGGAGCTCTGACGGGTACGTTCGGAAGCTATGACGCCCCCTGAGTTCGGATCGCTTCGCTCCGACGACGACGAATGGGACATCGTCAGCGGTGTCGGCTACACGGCTCTGCTGGTCGCCGCCTGGCGCGCGCTGCATGCCGTCAACGAGCAGCCGTTGGTGCGCGACGACTACGCGAAGCTCTTCATCGAGGCCTCGGGCGACGATTATCTGACCGAACTGTTGGCCAACCCGGGAACCTCCGACCACGAGAACGCCTTCCCGCGCCTGTACGGCGTGCAGACGCGGTTCTTCGACGAGTTCTTTGTCGCTGCCTGCGACGCGGGCCTCCGGCAAGCGGTGATTGTCGCCGCGGGTCTGGACTCCCGGGCTTACCGACTGCAATGGCCAACGGGGACAACGGTTTTCGAGATCGACCTGCCCAAAGTGCTGGAATTCAAGGCGCAGGTGCTCAGCGAGCACGGCGCGGCGCCGAAGGCCGAGCGGCGCGAGGCCGCCGCCGATCTGCGCGCGGACTGGCCCGCTGCGCTGCTGGCCGCCGGATTCGACTCGCAGCGTCCGAGCGCCTGGTCGCTGGAAGGGCTACTGCCCTACCTGACCAGCGCCGCCCACGAAGCGCTGTTCGCCGGCATCACCGAGTTGAGTTCCCCGGGCAGTCGACTTGCCATAGGCGCGTTGGGGTCTCGGCTGGATCACCAGCAGCTGGCCGCACTCGAAGAGGAGCACCCAGGGGTCAACTTGGCCGGTGATGTCGACTTCTCCTCCCTGACTTACGAGAACCCGCTGGACCCGGCGGAGTGGCTGGCCGCACATGGCTGGGCGGTCGAACCGGTGCGCAACAACCCGGAGCTGCAGGCCGGTTACGGATTGACCCCGTTCGAGGTGGACATCACGATCGACGGCTACATGCACTCCCAGTACATCGTCGCCCAACGCTGAGCGCTCAGGACGCCGTCCCGGCGACGTGCCGACGGTAGTAGTGGCGGCCGTGCAGGCGTTGATAGTGCCACACCGCGGCCGGCAGCGCTCCGCGCCGATGCAGCCAGAAACCGCTGGGCGCGTTGGAAGTTGGCGTCCGGCGCCCGATTTCGACCTCGGCGACGACGATGCCTTCCCCGTCGGTCTCGTCGCGGCCGGCCAGCACGGTGCCGTCGGCCGCCACGATCAGGGTGCCACCCTCGAATCGGCCGCGGTATCGGATGGGCAGCCACGGCATTCGGCACTGTAGCGGGCCCGCGTGCGCGGCATGCAGCACCGGTGCGCCGACGTAACTCGCCAAGGATGCCGCAGCCCGTCGTGCTGTCGCCGCGTTGCGCGCCTCCAGCCGGCGGAAGCTCGCGCGCGGCCACCACTCGGGAATCGACCACCACCCCGACCCGGTCATCGCCAGATCGATGCGTCCACGCAGTCGGCGCACCGTCTGGGTGCGCATCAGTTCCCAGCACACCGCCGCCCCTACGGTCATTGCGTCCGTCTCGATCACGCCGTCGTCGTCACCGCCGACGTAGAAGGCGTTCTCCCACATCGTCGGCAGGTCCTTGTCGTGGCGCCCGGCCAACCCGGCGGCCGTCGCGAGCAGGTAGGCATTGCGGACGTTGCCGTCGTCGTCCCGGATCAGCAACGAGCCGCCGACCATCACGTCGTGGCGCCGGGCCAGACCCAGCAGCAGTTCGGTGGCCTTGCCGTCGGGCGGCAGCGCGGCATCGGCGAGATCGGGCCAGAACCCGATTCCGGTGGTGAAGAATTCGGGCAGCGCAATCGTCTCCGCGCCGGCCTGGACCGCGTCCTCGACGAGACGTTCGATGGTGGCCAGGTTCGCGTCGACGTCGGCCGGTACCGCTTCGAGCTGGATTGCGGCGCAACGCATGAACACCATGCTGCCACGGTGAAGCGCTACGGCGTCAACAGGATCTTGACCGTATCGCCGGTCCGCGCCGCCGCCGTGCGGTAAGCCTGGGCCGCTTCGTCCAGCGGCATCGTGGTGGTGAAGATGCCCTCGACATCGAGGCGCCCGGTTTGCAGCAGCGGGATCAATTCCGGCCAGGTGCGCTGTACCGGCGCCGTCGTCCAGCGCACGGTGATGCTGCGGATCAGGGACATGAGGGCGGGGAACGGAAACGGTTGCAGGTCGTGCACACCGACCACCGACACGGTGCCGCCGGGACGCACCGCGGCCAGCGCGTCGGTCAGTGAGGCATCCGTTGCGACAGCGTCGATCACCGCGTCGGCGCCGCGTCCGCCCGTCGCGGCGAGGATGGACTCGACCGTGGGTCCCGGCACCGCGGTGGCGCCCCACTCGACGGCGCGCTGCAGTCGACCCTCAACCCGGTCGACCGCGAAAACCGTTGCCGCGCCTTGGGTCAGCGCGCTGCGCAGCGCGCACAATCCGACCGCGCCCAGTCCGATCACGGCGACGGTGCCGCCGTACGGGATGTCGGCGCGCTGTGCCGCAGCCCAGCCGGTGGCCAGATTGTCGGTGAGTAACAGCGCCTGTTCGGTGGAAATCCCTTCGGGCACCTTGCGGACCTGAAAGTCGGCCGCGTGCACCGCGAGCAGATCCGTCTGAGCGCCCGGCAGCACACCGCCGCCGAAGATGTTCAGGCCCGAATAACACATGACCGGGTCGTTGGTGGCGCATCCCGGGCACGCTCCGCAGCCGGCCACCGACGACACCAGAACCTCGTCGCCGACCCGCACGGTGCGGACCTCCGGGCCCGCCTCGACCACGGTGCCGACGGCTTCGTGGCCCAGCGCGATGGGTTCGACCATCGGGTAGTCACCTTCGTAGAAATGCAGGTCCGAGCCGCAGATGCCGGCGGCGCTCACCTGCACGATCACCCCGTCCGGTCCGGTCAGGGCCGGATCGGGCCGGGTGTCGACCCGGATGCTGGCGGGCCCGTCGACGACTACCGTTCGCATCGCGCTCACTTTCCCTGTCGGAGAATGAAATTGGACCAATCGGGCTCGCGCACCGCGGCCCAGTACTCGTTGAGGCGCCACGGGCTGACGGTGTGAATTTCCCCGTCGGCGTTCTTGAAGTACGAATGTTTGACGGCCGGATGTGACCACACCATCTTCTTGATCTCGGCCTGGGTGCGTTGATGCCACTCGGTGGCTGCGTCTGCGGTGGGCTCCACGGCGACGATGTTGTCCTCGGCCATCCGTTGCAAGCAAAGGTTGATGTAGCGCATCTGGAGTTCGGACTGGAAGATCAGGCTGCCGCCGTGCGCCAAATGCGTGCCGGGCCCATAGATCAGGAAGAGATTCGGGAAACCCGGGACGGTGACGCCCAGATACGCGTAAGGCCGGCTCCCCCACAGCTCGTGCAGATCGATTCCGTTGCGGCCCTTGATGTTCAAAGGCCAGAGCACGTCGGTGTGCCGGAAGCCGGTGGCGTAGACGATCACGTCGAAGTTCCGGGTGGTGCCGTCCTCGGTCTCGATGCCGTGCGGTGTGATCCGCGCGATCGGGGTGCGCACCAGTTCGACGTTGTCGCGTTGCAGCGTCTGAAGCCAGCTGCCGTTGTCCTGCAGGGTCCGTTTGCCGGTGGCCGGATAGTCGGGCAGCACCTGGGCGAGCAGCTCGTCGCCCTCGGGGACCTGGCTGGTGATCCACTGACTGAACATCATCCGGGCGGCCGCGTTGATGTCGCTGACGGCATAGTCCTGGTCGGCGTAGCTCGGGTCGCCCTGCGCGGCGTCCAGACCTTTGTCCGCGCCCGGCCATAACAGCAGGAATCGATACCACCGCCCGTAGCACGGCAGATGACGGAGCGCCCAGCGGACGCCGTCGCCGACCTCGTCGTGGTACATCGCGTTGGGAAACATCCATTGCGCGGTGCGCTGGAACACCGTCAGCTGCTCGACGTCGCCGGCGATCGCGGGTGCGATCTGGAATCCGCTGGCACCGGCGCCGACCAGGGCTACTCGTTTGCCGGTCAGGTCGACCGAATGATCCCACCGTGCGGAGTGAAACGACGGACCGGCGAATGTGTCGGCCCCGTCGAAGTCGGGGACGTGCGGCCGGTTGAGCTGTCCGACCGCCGTGATCACCGCTCGGGCCTGCACCGTGCTGAGGCTGCCGTCGGTCGCGCGCAGCTCGACGGACCAATGGCCTTGCGCGTCAAGCCATGTCGCCGAGACGACGTCGGTGTCCCAGCGCACGTGCCGGGCCAGGTCGTGGTTGGCCATCACCTGGGTGAAGTAGTCGCGCAGCTCGGGCTGCTCGGCGAAGAAGTGGGTCCAGTCGTTGTTGGGTTCGAAGCTGTAACAGTAGAAGTGGTTGGCGACGTCGACGCGTGCGCCGGGATAACTGTTCTCCCACCATGTTCCACCGGGTCCGGAGTTCTTCTCGATGATGGTGAACGGAATGTTGGCTTGTTTGAGGCGAATTCCGGCCAGGATGCCGGACTCGCCGCACCCGATCACGAGCACCGGGAAGTCGGCCATCGAACCGGCCGGCAATGTGACCGGACGGCGCGGATCCACGCCTTCGAGATCGATCTCCTCGAGCGCCAGGGGCAGGTAATCGTCGGGAACGTGCTCACACGCGGCCCAGTCCATCATTTCCCGGATCAGGTCGTAGCTGAGCGGTTCCGGCTCTGGGCAGCCGCGATCGCGATAGTCGACGATCACCGGTAGCGCCTCGGCGCGGGCTCGGGCCTTGTCCTCCTCGGACATGAATCCTTGAACCTCGTTGAGGAATATGCCCATCTGCTTGAAGTCGCGGATGAACCGGGGATCGCCGGTGATGTGCACCAGTGACAGCAGCAGCGTCGGGATGCTGACATCCTCTAGCGCGGCGGCGATTTCGGCTGTGGACGTGGTGAAGGGTTGCCCGGCATACCGGCTGCGCATCGAGTGGCCAAATCCTTTCGGGGGACGCAATTACGCTACCCGTCGTTTCGTAATTGCGGGCTTCACGCTACCTCGCCGTAGCTGCCGGGATCAAGCGCTGCGGCTACGGGTCGCCGTCAGCCCGCGAGGCGACGGGTATTAGTCGCCGCGCGCGGGACCTGGCTGGCCAAGCGACAGGCCCCCGTACTAAACTAGAACACGTTGCAGTTTTTCCGCTCGGTCAAGCTTCCTAGGAGCAGGCATGCACACCGCCCTGTGCGATCAACTCGGTATCGAGTTTCCGATCTTTGCGTTCACCCACTGCCGCGATGTGGTCGTCGCCGTCAGCAAAGCCGGCGGGTTCGGCGTGCTCGGTGCGGTCGGCTTCACCCCGGAGCAGCTGGAGATCGAACTGAACTGGATCGACGAGAACATCGGCGACCACCCCTACGGCGTGGACATCGTGATCCCCAACAAGTACGAGGGCATGGACTCGCACCAGTCCGCCGAGGACCTGACCAACACACTTCGATCCATGGTCCCCCAGGAACACCTGGACTTCGGCAAGAAGATCCTCGCCGACCACGGAGTCCCGGTCGAGGACAGCGACGGTGACAGTCTGCAGTTGCTGGGCTGGACCGAGGCCACCGCCACCCCGCAGGTGGAGGTGGCGCTCAAGCACCCCAAGGTGACGATGATCGCCAACGCGCTGGGCACTCCCCCGGCGGACATGATCAAGCACATCCATGACGCAGGCCGCACCGTGGCCGCTTTGTGCGGCTCACCGTCGCAGGCCCGCAAGCACGCCGACGCCGGGGTGGACATCATCATCGCCCAGGGTGGCGAGGCCGGTGGACACTGCGGCGAGGTCGGCTCGATCGTGTTGTGGCCGCAGGTCGTCAAGGAGGTAGCGCCCGTCCCGGTCCTGGGTGCCGGCGGCATCGGCAGCGGCCAGCAGATCGCCGCCGCGCTGGCGCTGGGTTGTCAGGGCGCGTGGACCGGCTCGCAGTGGCTGATGGTCGAGGAGTCCTCGAACACCCCGGTTCAGCAGGCCGCCTACATCAAGGCCGGCAGCCGTGACACCGTCCGCAGCCGTTCGTTCACCGGCAAGCCGGCCCGGATGCTGCGCAACGACTGGACCGAGGCGTGGGAGCACCCGGACAACCCGAAGCCGCTCGGTATGCCGCTGCAGTACATGGTGTCCGGGATGGCGGTGCGGGCCACCAACCGTTACCCGAACGAGTCGGTGGACGTGGCCTTCAACCCGGTGGGGCAGGTCGTCGGCCAGTTCCGCAAGGTGGAGAAGACGTCCACGGTGATCGAGCGCTGGGTGCAGGAATACCTGGAGTCGACGACCCGACTCGACGAACTCAACGAGGCCGCCGGCGTCTAGGGGCGATCGTCGGCGCGGCGTCGCCGGGTGCAGTCGGTCGCGACGGTAGAACTAGTCCAGTGGCGCGTCGTCGCTGCCGGTGAATACCTCTTTGACGCGGTCGACCGCGTCGGTGGCGATGTCGACGGAACTCTGGACGATGCCGCTGGCGCCGCCGGCGATGTCACCCCTGATGATGGCCGTGACGCTTTCGACGATGTCCGAGGACTTTTCGACGGCATTGATCGCGATGTCCTTGACCGCGTCCACGGCGTCCTTGGGGTCGAAAGCCATCTGAGTCTCCTGTTCGCTGGCGGGACGGACCTCTGAGTCTAGAGGTAGGCGAATTCGCCCCACCACCGACAGAACTCAGTAGTCGACGAGGGTGCGCCAGTAATCCTCCGGAATCTCGGTGCCCGAGCGCAGAACTCGCGCCAGCCCCGCGGCCATCGCGATTCCGAGCAGACCGAGCCATAAACCGGCCAGGCCGATCAGCCACCACAGCACAACGGTCACCGTCGGCCACGGCGACAGCACGGCCAGGACCGGCGCGAAGAAGAACCCGGTGCCGACATACCAGGCCGAGCCGGCACGATCAGAGGCCAAGACGAAGCGCAGCCACCGTGGGATCGGGGACTCGGCGACGTCGTGGCCGCGCACGACTCAGGTCATTCGCTCAGGTCGGGCGGGAAGAACCCTGCCCCGGTGAACCAACCTTCTTGCCAGCCTTGAGCACCCAGGCACAGCATCGGAAGACCGGCCGGCGATTGCGCGGCGACCTTGGGACCCGGACACGGCGCACCGATCTGCTGGACTCCCCGCAACGGGTAGGAGATGACCCAGTAGCCGGTTTCTGCGGCCGGGAACTGGTTGGGCGGCGGGAAGTGGCAGGCCTCGGCCTGGCCACTGGGACCGCGGCCGAAGATGAAGCGCTCGTAGTTGTCGCACGGCGCACCCAGCGAAGCGTCGTAGTTCATGCCCGGCACGTCGCCTTCCCAGCGCCCGTTGTCGGCGCCGGCTACCGGGGCGAGCCCGATCGCCGCACCCGTGACCGCGGTGGCAGTGAGCAGTTCGCGAATCATGGTGTTCCCCTTCTAGGCACCGGCGAGGTGTTTCTCAAGAGCATAACGATTGCCCCAGCAGTCACAAGGCCGGATTCGGGGCCGGGTTCGGCTTTGCCGGTTTTCGTTCAGAGCTTCCCAACTGTGGTGTAGCAATGGAGTATTGGCACGAGACGACCACCGGGACTCTCAAGGAGTGGGCCTTGTCAACTACGCAGCCAGCAGCCGAACCACAGCTCGAGCCGAATCTGCCGCCGGGGTTCGACTTCACCGACCCCGACATCCACGCCGAGCGACTGCCGGTGGAAGAGCTGGCCGAGTTGCGTCGGACCGCGCCGATCTGGTGGAACGAGCAGGAGTACGGGGCCGGCGGATTCGACGACGGCGGCTTCTGGGTGGTGTCCAAACACAAGGACGTCAAAGAGATCTCGCGTCGTAGCGACGTCTTCTCCAGCCTGGAGAAGACCGCCCTGCCGCGTTACCGGGACGGCACCGTCGGTGAGCAGATCGAACGAGGCAAATTCGTCCTGCTCAACCAGGATGCTCCGCACCACACCCGGCTCCGCAAGATCATCTCCCGCGGTTTCACCCCGCGGGCGGTCGAGCGCCTGCGCGACGACCTCACTGAGCGCGCCAGGAACATCGTCGAAACCGCCGCCGCGCAAGGATCGGGCGACTTCGTCGAGCAGGTGTCCTGCGAACTGCCGCTCCAGGCCATCGCCGGACTGCTCGGTGTCCCGCAGGAAGACCGGATGAAGCTCTTTCACTGGTCCAACCAGATGGTCGGCGACCAGGACCCCGAGTTCGCCAGCAACGATGCCATCACCGCGTCGGTCGAATTGATCATGTACGCCATGCAGATGGCCGCCGACCGGGCGCAGAATCCCGGCGACGACATCGTCACCAAACTGATCGAAGCCGACGTCGACGGCCACAAGCTCTCCGACGACGAGTTCGGCTTTTTCGTCATCCTGCTCGCGGTGGCCGGCAACGAGACCACCCGCAACTCCATCACCCAGGGCATGATGGCTTTCACCGACTTCCCCGACCAATGGGAGCTCTACAAGCGGGACCGGCCCGTCACCACGGCCGACGAGATCGTCCGGTGGGCAACGCCGGTCACCTCGTTCCAGCGCACCGCCCTCCAGGACTATGAGCTGTCGGGAGTGCAGATCAAGAAAGGGCAGCGGGTCGTGATGGTCTACCGGTCGGCGAACTTCGACGAAGACGTGTTCGACGACCCGTTCACCTTCAACATCCTGCGTGACCCCAACCCGCACGTCGGCTTCGGGGGAACCGGGGCGCATTACTGCATCGGTGCCAACCTGGCGCGGATGACGATCGACCTGATGTTCAACGCGATCGCAGACGCCATGCCCAACCTGGAATCGATCGGCACACCCGAGCGGCTGCGCTCGGGCTGGCTCAACGGAATCAAGCACTGGCAAGTCGACTATCACGCCGATGGGAGCGCCAAATGTCCTGTCGCGCACTGAAACTGAACGGATAACCGTGTCGACACACCGAGCGGTCCAGGTCCCGTCCACGGGTGCGCCGCTGGAGTTCGCCGACGTCGAAACGGTCGCCCCCGGCCGTGGCGAGGTCCGCATCGCCGTCACCGCCTGCGGCATCTGCGGAACCGACGCCCACTTCGTCCACGGCGGCTTTCCCGGCATGTCCTGGCCGTTGACTCCCGGACACGAAATCGCCGGAACCATAGCCGAAGTCGGGGCCGGCGTGGAGGAATTCGCGGTCGGTGACCGTGTCGCGGTGGGCTGGTTCGGGGGCAACTGCAACCAATGCGATCCGTGCCGCAAAGGCATTTTCATACATTGCGCGAACATGAAGGTGCCGAGTTGGCAGTATCCCGGTGGTTACGCGGAATCGGTGACGGTCCCGGCGACCGCGCCGGCCCGGATCCCGGCCGGGCTTTCCGACGTCGAAGCCGCGCCGATGGGCTGCGCGGGTGTGACCACCTACAACGCGCTACGCCACACCAAAGCGTTGCCCGGCGACCGGGTCGCAGTCCTGGGCGTCGGTGGTCTGGGCCACCTCGGGGTGCAGTTCGCCCGGGCGATGGGATTCGAGACCATTGCCATCGCCCGCGGCGCCGTCAAGGCCGATGACGCCAAGACGTTGGGTGCCCACCACTACATCGACTCCACGACCGAGGATGTCGCCGAGGCGCTGCGCATCCTGGGCGGGGCGGCCGTTGTCCTTGCCACGGCTGGCAATTCGCAAGCCATGGCCGACACCATCGGCGGTCTGCTCCCCCAGGGCGAACTCGTCGCCATCGGTGTGACGCCCGAACCGCTGCCGATCAGCCCGGTCCAACTGATCACATCCGGGCTCAGCATCATCGGGCATCCGTCCGGGACGGCGAAAGACGTCGAGGAGACAATGCATTTCGCGGTCATGTCGGGTGTGCGGGCGTGGATCGAGGAGTTACCACTGGCGCAGGCGGCCGACGGGTACGCGGCGCTGGAGCAGGGGCGGGCGCACTACCGCACGGTACTCACCATGTGAGGTGACGGCTAGTAAGGTTCGCCCGTGGCCCCCGACCAGGACGAAACGTGGACGCTGGACCCCGCGGACGGCGAGTTGACCATTCACACCGGGGTTACCGGTCGAGCAGCGCGGATGGGTCATCGGCTCACCATCGCCATGACCGCTTGGCAGGCTTGGGTGACGTGGCTCGACGGTGAACCGGCCACGGCGGGACTCGAGGTGCAAGTGGATTCGTTGCAGGTGTTGCGCGGCTCCGGAGGCGTCAAGAGCCTGTCCGGCGCCGAGCAGGTCATGGTGCGCTCCAACGCCCTGAAGTCGTTGTCCGCCAACCGCTTTCCCGAGATCCGCTTCGCCACCGACCGCATCGAGCGGACCGGCGACGGGTACCGCCTGACCGGGCGACTGCACATCCGGGGTAAGTCCCGCGAGCACGTGGTCCAACTGCGGACCGACGACCTCGGAGATTCCTGGCGGCTGTCCGCGGAATCCACAGTGCGGCAGTCCGATTACGGCGTCAAACCCTACTCGTTGTTCATGGGTTCGCTACAGGTCACCGACGAGGTGACGGTGTCCTTCAGCGCGGTCCGGCGCCGGGACGACTAGATCATTCGGGTGGTTGCCCGTCCTCGGCGACGGTGCCGGGGAGCTGCTCGATCGCCGTACTCAACCGGTACGGTCCGCCGGGCGGCTCCGGGCGGGGCACAGCGCTGTTCGGTTGCCCGCCGGGCGCGGACCCGTCGGGCTGCTCGTCGGCGGCCAGACGCACCGGCTCCGGTTGCGCCGGGGGCCGAGGTTGCGCCGTCGGAGCCAGTGGCGCCTCGGCGACCGGGGGCGTCGGTCTGCGCACGACATGCTGCGTGGCGCTGGCATCCTTGCCCGGTGCCAACTGCAGACCCACCGCCAGCGACACCGACGCGACGAAGGTGACCGCGGCTGCGGCCAACGTGGTCGCCGCACCGGCGTACTGCCGTGATCGCGCGGGCACCGCGGCGACCGGCTCGACCGCCTCCTCCACCAGCGCAAACAACTCCGCGTCGGTGAAGTCGGTGCTGAGCGCCGCCGCCAGCGCGGCACCGCGGGCGACCGTCACCTGCGCCATCGTCTGGGCGAAAACGGGTACCGGCAGCACGCTTTCGAGTTGCGAGGACAGCGCACTGACGTCGCCTTCGGGCCCGACCACGACGACGCCCGCCGGACGCCAGCTGCTGCGGTCGAACATGCCGGTCAGCCAGGAAGTCAGACCGTCAAAGCCGCCGCGCACGTGCTTGACGGCGGTCTGCGTCTCGCCGTCGTGGGTGTCGACCATGACCACGGTCGCCCACTCGGCCTCGAGGATGCATACCGCCGTCCGCTCGAATCCGATGACGGGTGCGATGGCCTGGGCCAGTGTCTCGACGGCGTCGAGTTGCCGAACCGGCACCACATTGTCGAAACCGGCGTCGGCCAGCGCTTCCTGTACCAGCGCCGCCTCGGCCGCGGCCTCGTCGTTCCAGGTCACTCCGACCACGCGCAGTCGGTGATTGTCGACGGTGGCGATGTCTCGGGCGCGGATGACTTCGGCTGCGACTCGCTCTGCGGTGTTCACCGTGCGCACGGTGTGGCCGTCTTCGACGCCGTCCTGCAGGTGCATTTCGCGGTGGTCCAGGATTGCGCCGTCGGCGCCATGCCCTTCAGCCAGAACCCATCCGACCGTGGTCGGTGTCACTGATAGCCCGAGTACCGTATCCAAGTTTCGCACCTCAATCGTTCCCGGGTCTGACTCATCCGCTACGACAACCACGTGCACCAAAAGGTCAGGTGCGTGGCGCGCAGGTGCCTGATCGGCCGGGGCTAGCGTGTCTGCAGTCGGCTTGCTCCGAGCAGCCTACGCGGTCGGCGGAAGTTCGGCTGCCCCGGGTTGAATGCCGCTCCAGAGATCTCGTTCCACCGATTTCGCCGGAAAAGGTTGCGAACTGACGGTGCGGTAAAAATTGGGCACGTTGGCCGACATGGCTGGAAATTCTGTCGCTCCGGGTTCGGCGATTTCGTCCCGCGCACCATATATACGGTGCCCGGTAGACCCGACTCGGCCCGATTCCAACTCCATAACGCGTGCATAACGGCGCGGCGCGTGTCGCGTTTGCCCGTGTCGGGACCGGGTATCAACGAATGCGGTCGACCGGCGCGGTACGGAACTAACACAGTTGCGGTATCCGTGGCGGCAACCGATATGGAACTGAAATGTGATTGCGTCCGAATCGACATTTGGCCTATTCACGCGGTAAGTTCTGCCGGGAGCAATGCCATTAAGGAAAAAGGGGCACAGGTTATGACAGAGGTGAGCGGGAAGATACGGGCCTGGGGTCGCCGACTCCTGGTCGGCGCGGCTGCGGCTGCGACCCTGCCGGGCCTGATCGGACTCGCCGGCGGTGCGCCGAGCGCGGGAGCCTTCTCCCGGCCGGGTCTGCCAGTCGAGTACCTGCAGGTGCCGTCGGCGGCGATGGGACGCAACATCAAGGTGCAGTTCCAGAGCGGTGGCGACAACTCACCTGCGGTGTACCTGCTCGACGGCCTGCGCGCCCAGGACGACTACAACGGGTGGGACATCAACACCCCCGCGTTCGAGTGGTACTACCAGTCGGGCCTTTCGGTGATCATGCCGGTCGGCGGCCAGTCCAGCTTCTACAGCGACTGGTACAACCCGGCCTGCGGTAAGGCCGGCTGCACCACTTACAAGTGGGAGACCTTCCTGACCAGCGAGCTGCCCGCGTACCTGGCGAGCAACAAGTCGGTCAAGCCGACCGGCAGCGCCGCGGTGGGTATCTCGATGGCCGGCTCGTCGGCCATGATCCTGGCCGTCAACCACCCCGGCCAGTTCATCTACGCCGGCTCGCTGTCGGCGCTGCTGGACCCGTCGCAGGGCATGGGACCGTCGCTGATCGGCTTGGCGATGGGTGACGCCGGCGGCTACAAGGCTTCGGACATGTGGGGCCCGTCCAGCGATCCCGCGTGGGCGCGCAACGACCCGTCGCTGCACATCCCCGAGCTGGTCGCCAACAACACCCGCCTGTGGGTGTACTGCGGCAACGGCAAGCCGTCCGAGCTGGGTGGCGCCAATATGCCCGCGGAGTTCCTGGAGAACTTCGTCCGCAGCAGCAACATCAAGTTCCAGGACGCCTACAACGCGGCCGGTGGCCACAACGCGGTCTTCAACTTCCAGAGCGACGGCACGCACAGCTGGGAGTACTGGGGCGCGCAGTTGGTCGCCATGAAGGGTGACCTGCAGGGCGCACTGGGCGCTCGGGCCTGACCCTGCACTATCTCTACTACTGCGCTTGACGGCTACCTGCCGTCAAGCGCAGTAGTGCTTTTGCACCCGGTACCGCTCTAGGCCGGGCCGAATTCGCCGGTGATGTCGATCCAGCCGGTGGGATCGGCTCGATGGTCGGTCATGTTTCGGCATTCTCCATACAGCCGCAAAGTGCCCAGGTTCACGTTGTCGTCGTGGCGATAGACGACCGCGGTGACCCCGCCCTTGGTCAGCGTCTGCGCGAAGGCATGGTTTGGCGGGGGCCACTCCCGCCGTCCAGCCGTCGGAGACCAATTTGGTCGCGACGGAAGGTAGGTAGGTGTCGGCACCGGTGTCGGGGGGCACGGCGAACGTCAGGTACACCGCCCCTTGGTAGGGCGGCTCGTCACGGCCCTGACACGACATCAACAGGTAGCCGGCCGTCGTCGTGCGCAGACCGGCGACCGCCACGACGTTCTTGGCCGCTCCGACGGCCTGCGCCTGGCTCTGTTGGTCGGTCGCCAGAGGTCCCGCAGGTCGCACGGCGCCGGTCGGCGGAGCATGCACCCGGTTCAGCACCACAAAAGCCCCACCCAACAGCATCGAGACAGCCAGCGCGGCACCGAGCAGGAGCCTGGCATGTCGCGAGCGCAACCAGTCAGCACGCATGCAAGCCATTGTCGGCCACCACGGGCGATTGACTTCCATGCAGTCTGGACAATCCGGCGGCGGTGACCGCGATTGAGGTGCTTGTCTTGAGGACGTGCGCGCAACAGCCGGATTCGCGGTACTTGCTCTGCTGTCGGTCGCGTTCGCGCCGCCGGTGCCGTCAGACCCAGGCGGCTCGCTGATCGCACTGGTCGACGCCGCCGCCGAGCGGCTCCAGATCGCCGATCCGGTCGCCGCGTTCAAGTGGGTCACGCACGCCGCGATCGAAGATCCGGTCCGCGTCGAGCACGAGCTCGCCGCCCTGCGCGACGAGGCCGTCGGCCGCAGCGTCGACCCGGACTACGTCGCAGCGGTCTTCGCCGACCAGATCCGAGCCACCGAAGCCATCGAGTACGCCCGGTTCGCCCAGTGGAAGCTGGACCCGAACCACGTCGAGCCGGCGCCGCCGGACCTGTCGGTCTCGCGGGCGGCCATCGACGAGTCCAACACTAAGATTCTGTCTCAGATAGCGCTTAACCAGAGTTTGCTGAATTCGCCCGATTGCGGGCCTGCGCTGCAACTCGCGCGCACCGAGACCACGCGGCTACGCCGACTCGACGACCTGTATCGACGTGCGCTGACCGTCGCGACACAGTCCTACTGCCAGGTCCGGCCGGACGCCTGAAACACCCGGTGAAACACCGTTTGCGCCAATCTCGAAGGGATAGATAAACGGTCTCATAATTTTCTCCGGTCGGTAACGCTTCGACTACGGCCGGCGAAAAGCCGCACATGACGAACATCACTAAGCCCTTCATCAAGTCCGCCGTGGCTGGTGGTTTCCTGGCCGCATCGATGTCGTTCTCCACCGGTGTCGCGGACGCCGAGACCATGAACTGGGAAGCCGTCGCACAGTGCGAGTCCGGCGGTAACTGGGCCGCCAACACCGGCAACGGCGCATACGGTGGCCTGCAGTTCAAGCAAGCCACCTGGGAGGAGTACGGCGGCGTCGGAAATCCCGCGAAGGCCTCCAAGCAGCAACAAATCGCGGTCGCCAACCGGGTGCTGGCCGGTCAGGGACCGGGAGCGTGGCCCAAGTGCTCGCGCGTCGGCGGTATGGCACCGGCGTCCGGCGGTGCGGTGCAACCCGCGCAGCCGGCGCAGCAGTGGCAGCAGACCATCAGCGCGATCATCGGGATGCTGACGCCCAAAGGGTGATTATCGGCGGTTCGTCTCGTTTCGTTACAGGCGACGTGATTGGATCGTTCTATGCAGGGTTCAGCAACGGTTCATATGGCCGCGCCGGCCGACAAGATCTGGGAATTAATAGCCGATATTCGAAATACCGGACGCTTTTCGCCGGAAACGTTCGAAGCGGAATGGCTCGGCGACGCAAGCGGTCCCGAGTTGGGTGCGCGGTTTCGCGGCCATGTGCGCCGTAACGAGATCGGGCCGGTCTATTGGACCACCTGCAAAGTGACGGCATGCGATCCCGGCCGTGAGTTCGGGTTTGCTGTGCTGGCCGGTGACCGGGCCATCAACAACTGGCATTACCGATTGGTTCCGGCCGGTGACGGTACCGACGTCACCGAGTCCTTCCGGATGGCGCAGTCCCCGTTGACCAAGGTCTACCTGGTCCTGGGTGGTTTCCTGCGGAGACGGCGCAACATCCGGGACATGACCAAGACGCTGCAGCGCATCAAAGAAGTGGTCGAAGCGGACTGAGGGTATGGGATCGATGAAGGCGATTTTCATCACCGGTGCCGGCAGCGGAATGGGCCGGGAAGGCGTCCGGCTGTTCCACGGCAAGGGTTGGCGCGTGGGCGCCGTGGACCGCAACGACGACGGCTTGGCCGCGCTGTGCCTGGAACTGGGATCGAGGCTGTGGACCCGTGCCGTCGACGTCACGGACAAGGCCGCCCTGGACGCGGCGCTGGCCGACTTCTGTGCCGGCAATCCCGGCGGCGGGCTCGACATGATGTGGAACAACGCCGGGATCGGTGAGGGCGGCTGGTTCGAGGATGTGCCCTACGAGGCCGCCATGCGTGTCGTCGACGTGAACTTCAAAGGTGTGCTGACCGGAGCCTACGGATCCTTGCCCTACCTGCAGAAGGCGCCGGGCAGCTTGATGTTCTCGACCTCGTCGTCGTCGGGCACCTACGGGATGCCCCGCATCGCGGTCTACTCGGCGACCAAGCACGCCGTCAAGGGGCTGACCGAGGCGCTGAGCGTGGAGTGGCACCGCCACGGGGTACGGGTGGCCGACGTGCTGCCCGGTCTGATCGACACCGCGATCCTGACCTCGACCCCCCAGCACTCCGGAACCGAACCGGACGACGCCCCGGCCCGAATGAGCCAGGAGGAGTTGCGCGCTGCGGCACCCAAGCGGGGCATGTTCCGCCTGATGCCGGCGTCCAGTGTGGCCGAGGTGGCCTGGAAGGCCTATCACCATCCCAGGCGGCTGCATTGGTATGTGCCCGCCAGCATCGGCTTGATCGACCGGCTGAAGGGCGCCAGCCCGGAACTGGTCCGAGGGCTGGTCCGCAAAGCACTGCCCAGGATGGACCTGAAACGGCCATAATCATTCCTACCCAACGCTCGATACGGAGGTCGCTGGTGCAGAACCGGGTTCTCAGGCTTGCAGGTGTCGCCATGGCCGTCGCCGGAGCCGTCTCCGGGTGCGGGGACGCGATGACGGTGCCCCGCAAGCCGGCGCATCTGACCATCGACGGCCAGGCGATCACCACCCGCCCGCCGGCCTGCAGCCAGATCGAGAACTATCGCACCATCGACATCCGCGAACGCGACGGCCAGGTGCAGGCGGTGGTGTTGGTCAGCGGCGACCGGGTGATCCCGCAGATCGTCAAGATCCGCGACTTCGGTGGCTTCACCGGCAGTTACTACGAAGGCGGGGTGGGCAGCGCGCAGGTCGATCCCCCCAGGCGGCCCGGCACGTATGTCATCACCGGCAGCGCCTCGGGCATCAACAGCAACAACCCCAACAAGGTGGTGACGGCGGATTTCAAGATCAGCGCCGAGTGCTGACCGGCGATCGTGAAGGACAGACTGCACTGGTTCGCCATGCACGGTGTCATCCGCGGGCTCGCCGGCCTCGCGGTTCGACGTGGCGACGTCGGGGCTCGGCTGATCGCGGACCCGACGGTTGCCGCCGACCCGGTGCCGTTCTTCGACGAGGTACGTCGGCACGGTCCGTTGGTGCGCAACCGCGCGAACTTCTTGACCGCTGACCATCGCCTCGCGCAGGAACTGTTGCGGTCCGACGATTTCCGCGTCGTCGCGTTCGGAGAAAGCCTTCCGGCGCCGCTGCGGTGGCTGGAACGGCGCACCCGCGACGATCTGCTGCACCCGGTACGTCCGCCGTCGTTGCTGGCCGTCGAGCCGCCCGATCACACCCGCTACCGCAAGACGGTGTCGGCGGTGTTCACCGCGCGGGCGGTCGCCGGCCTGCGCGACCGGGTCGAGCAGACCGCGGCAAGTCTGCTGGACCGGCTCGGTGACCAGCCCGGCGTCGTCGACGTCGTCGGACGCTACTGTTCGCAACTTCCGATCATCGTCATCAGCGACATCCTGGGCGTGCCGGAATACGACCGGCGCCGGGTGCTGGAGTTCGGCGAATTGGCCGCGCCCAGTTTGGATATCGGGGTGCCGTGGTGGCAGTACCAGCGGGTGCAGCGGGGCGTGGCGGGCTTCAACGCGTGGCTGGTCGAGCACCTGGCGAAGCTGCGCCGCTCCCCCGGCGACGACCTGATGAGCCAGTTGATCCGGACGGCGGCAGGCGGCGACGCCGAAGCCTATCTGGACGAGCGTGAACTGCAGGCGGTCGCCGGCCTGGTGTTGGTCGCCGGCTTCGAAACGACAGTGAACTTGTTGGGCAACGGAATTCGTATGCTGCTGGACCACCCGCAGCAGCTGGACATCCTGCAAGCGCGCCCGGAGTTGTGGGCGAACGCCGTCGAGGAGATCTTGCGCCTGGACTCTCCGGTGCAGCTCACCGCGCGCGTGGCCCGCACCGACGTGCAGATCGCGGGCATGCACATACGGCGGGGCGAAGTGGTGGTGGTCTACCTGGCCGCCGCCAACCGCGACCCGTCGGTGTTTCCCGATCCGCACCGCTTCGACGTCGAACGCTCCAACGCCGGAAAGCATCTCGCGTTTTCGGCAGGACGTCACTTCTGTCTGGGTGCCGCGCTCGCCCGCGCTGAAGGTGAGGTCGGGTTGCGTACCTTCTTCGAGCGTTTCCCCGAGGCGAGCGCCGCCGGGGCCGGCACCCGGCGCGGTACCCGGGTACTGCACGGCTGGTCGACGCTCCCGGTCGCGCTGGGGAGCGCGCGCACAATGGTCGGCCAAACCGTCGGCTAGACCTCGATGCGCTCACCCATGATCACGGTGCGGTTGAGCGGCAGGCCGAAGTATTCCGCGGCGTCGGCGGTGGTGTAGGAGGTTGCGATGAACAGCCGCTTGCGCCAGCCCGCCATCGTCGGTGCCGACCCTTTGACCAGTTCGAGCTTGGACAGAAAGTAGGAGGCGCCGTCGACGTCGATCGGACCTTCGGTCTGCGCCGGATCCAGCAGCCGCAGCGCGGCAGGGACGTTGGGTGTTTCCATATACCCGAAATACGAAGTGACGTGGATGATCCCGTCGGCGGCGTAGCCCAGGGCGTCGATCTCGTTGCGCTCGGAATCCGGAACCCGCGGCACCGGCAGCGTCACGATCGCCATGACCACGGCATGTTCTTGCAGCACCCGGTTGTGCTCGACGTTGGCCCGCATGGCCAGCGGCGCGGTGTTGTTGCCGCGGTTGAGGAAGACCGCGGTGCCCGGTACCCGGGTGATCGGCTGCTGCCCCGACGCCAAGCTGTCGACGAAGTCGCGCAGCGGTCCTTCTGCCTCTTCCCTTGCGCGCGTGACGATTTCACGTCCACGCTGCCAGGTGATCAGCACCGTGAAGGCGACCAGCGCGATCATCAGCGGCAGCCAGGCACCGTGGATGAGTTTGGTCAGGTTCGCCGCCAGGAACATCAGATCGACCCCCAGCAGCACCCCGCCGCCCGCCACGATCAGCCACAAGGGTGTCCGCCAGGTGGTGCGGGCGTAATACAGAAACAGCGACGTGGTGATGGTGATCGTGCCGGTGACGGCCATGCCGAAGGCGAACGCGAGCGCGGCCGAACTGCGGAAGGCGAACACCAGGGTGAGCACCGAGATCAGCAGCAGCCCGTTGATCCACGGCACGTAGATCTGGCCGATGGTCGACTCGGAGGTGTGCGCGATCCGCAACCGCGGCAGATAGCCGAGCTGGGCGGCTTGGGATGCCACCGAGAACGCGCCGGTGATCACCGCCTGGGACGCGATCACCGTTGCGGCGGTGGCCAGCAGCACCATCGGCAGCCGCGCCCAGTCGGGTGTGAGCAGAAAGAATGGTGCGCTGACCGCTTTGGTGTCGGCCAGGAGCAGCGCGCCCTGCCCGAAATAACTGAGGACGCAGCCGGGCAGCACCAGCAGTAGCCATCCCGAGGCGATCGCACGTCGCCCGAAGTGACCCATGTCCGCATACAGCGCCTCCGCGCCGGTGATCGACAGCACGACGGCGGCCAGTGAGAAGAACGCGAAATGGAAGTGCCCGACCATGAACTTCAGTGCGTACAGCGGCGAGAGCGCCTTCAGGATCTCCGGGTGGTCCGCGATCGCGACCACGCCGAAGCCGCCAATGGCGGTGAACCAGGCGATCATCACCGGACCGAACAGCCGGCCGACGGCGGCGGTACCGTTCCGCTGCACGGCGAACAGCACGACGATGATCACCGCGGTGATCGGCACGACCCACGAGCCGAACTGCGGCTGGATCACTTTGACGCCTTCTACCGCCGACAGCACCGAGATCGCCGGGGTGATCATGCTGTCGCCGAAAAACAGTGCAGCGCCGAAGATTCCCAGCGCGCCCAACACCGCGACGGTGCGTCTTCGCGGTCCGCCGCCGCCTTCCTTCTGCCGGCCGACCAGGGTGATCAGCGCCATGATGCCGCCCTCGCCGTGGTTGTCCGCGCGCATGACCAGGCTGACGTAGGTGAACGTGACGACGATCATCACCGACCAGAAGATCAGCGAGACCACGCCGTACACGCTGTCGGTGCTGATCGGCACCGGGTGCGGATCAGCGGGGTTGAAGACGGTCTGGATGGTGTAGATCGGGCTGGTCCCGATGTCACCGAAGACGACACCGAGCGCGCCGACCACCATGGCCGGGCGCAGCCGGGTCGGCCCGCCGTGCGGTGCTGCGGAGGGTTGCGAAGTTGTCTGCACGGCAAGTGGCCCCCGGGTGTGGGTGGTAGCGACGTAGCGGATCGATCCTACGGTCAGCGCAGATGCCGACCCAACCAGTCCAGCCCGTGTCGCCGGGCCAGGTTGACACCGGCGGCGCCGCCGAGTTAATTGACCCCCATGACAGATGTTTCCAATTCAGCGGACGTCGTGACCGGGATGTGGCAGGCGCTGTCACGACGCGACTGGGACGCGCTCAAGACGTTCCTGTCCGACGACTGTCTCTACGTCGACATGCCGATCCCCGCGGCCTCGGCGCGTGGCCCGGAAAACATCGTGACCCGGCTCAAGCTCGGGCTGGAGGACCTGGCCGGATACGAGAACCACGACGGCGTGCTGGTGTCCAACGGATCCGACGTGATCTACGAGCACTCCGAGACCTGGACGTTCCAGACCGGCGAGCAGGGCGTGCTGAGGTTCGTCACCGTGCACCGGGTCGAACAGCGCGACGGCGAAGCCAAGATCACTGTCTGGAAAGACTATTGGGACTTCAACAGCCTGGTCGCCTTCGCGCCACCCAACCATTTCGAGAAGCTCGCCGGCGGCGACGCGTCCTGGATCTTCGACGCCAGCGACCTGGTCTAGCCGGCGCTCGGACCCCTCGGGTCGCCACTGGCCACGCGGTAGATGCGGGCGGCGTTGAGGTGACTGATCAGGTCGACCACCCGGATGGCGTCGGTCTCGCTCCACTCGCCGGCCGCCACGAATCCGCTCAGCACCCGTTCGATCCCGTTGCGCCACAACGTCGCTCCCAGGAAATGTAGTTCGGCGGGTCCGAAGCCGTCCGAGGAGTACAGGATCTTGCGAAAGGGCGCCAGTTCCAGCAGACGCGCCAGGAAGGCCGGCGCGCGGGCACCCAGATGGTTCACGCTGAGTCCGCCGTCGACGTAGACGTTGTTGAAAGCCTGTGCCAGGTAACCGGCTTCGCGCTCGTAGGGGTAGCAGTGCAGCAGCACGATCGGGGTCGGTCCGGACCCGCGCAGGAAGTCCAGCAGATGAAGCGGGTTGGACTTGTGCAGATCGCAGTCGCGGTCACCGAGGCCGACGTGCAACTGCAACGGCTTGCCCAACCGCAGCCCCTGATGCAGGCCGAATCGCAGCAGCACCGGATCGCTCACCCGGATGCCGCCGTCGTCGCGCCACCGCTGGGCCGCCGCGGCGACCTGCGCCGCCGTCGGTTCGCTCAGGTCCCGGTCGAACCCGCCCCGGTAGGCCAGGATCGACTTGGTGCCCACCGCGGTGGCCGCGCGTCGACGCAGGATCTCCTCGAACGCCGACGCATAGTCGCCCGAGGCCCGGGCGGCCTGCTCGGCGACCTGCTCGAGGCGGATCACTTCGTAGGCACGCCGACCCGACCACTCGGTGAGCTGGGCGACGCCGGCGACGTCGTCACCGAACCCGGTGTCCACCAGCCAATTGCTGACCCCGGCGGCCGGCAGGAACAGTCGGGCCAATTCGTCTTCCCCGAGCCGGCTGCGGCTGTCCCAATAAGCCTGTGGCTCAACATGTCTGGGCAGGCCGAGGACGGTGGCGCAGTGGTTGCGGACGGCGAAGCCGAGCTGGGTGTCGAAGCCGGAGTCGAACTCGGCGAGCGGCTCGGTGTTGGCTTCGTTGAGCGCGTTCTCGAAACGCCGTCGGTCGCCGGCGGTCAGCCAGCAGCCGTGCACGTGCTGGTCGATCAGCGCGACCTGACGGATATGTTGTGCCAGCGCGGATTCGGAGGGGGCGGTCATAGGCTCCAGGCCATCCGGAATTTGTCGGCCCGGTCTTCGGGGGCCAGGTCCCCGTAGCGGTCGTCCTCCATGCGGCGGACCGCGACGACCATGTCGATCACCGGGTCGCCGAGGAGCTTGCGCAGCAGAACCGAATCATCAAGAGCGGCAATGGCTTCGGCCTGAGCCTCGGGCAGCAGCACAGTGCCGGCGGCGGTGCGCTCGGAGTCGGAGAGTTGCGCTGGGTCCACCACCGTCTCCGGCGGCAACCGTGCGTCGGTCTCGATCCCGTCCAGCGCGAGTCCCAGGATCGCAGCCGAGGCCAAATACGGGTTCGCCGACGGATCGACGATCTTCACCTCGACGTTGCCACCGAGCGGATTGGCCGGCCCGGACCGCACGAATCGCACCGCGGCTTCCCTGTTTTCGATGCCCCAGCAGGCGTAGGCGCCGGCCCAGTTGCCGGGACGCATCCGCAGGCCCGAGACGATCGATCCGCACAGGATGCCCTGCGCCTGCGGCAATCCGCGCAGCACGCCGGCCGCCGCGGCCTGCCCTGCCGCCGTCATGCCACCGGGACCGGTGCCGTCGGAGAACAGCGGCTCCTGCCCCGTGCGCAACGAGAAGTGTTGGTGCGCACCGTTGCCCACACCGCCCGCGAACGGTGCCGGTGAGAAGCTGACGCGCATCCCGTGCCGGCGCGCGGCGCGGGCGATGATGACGCGCAGCAACACCAACTGATCGGCGGCGGCCACCGGCGACTGCGGACCCAGCGAGATCTCGAACTGGTTGGCGCCGTATTCGGGATGGAACTGCTCGATGACGACCCCGGACAGGGTGGCCCCGGCGCTGACCTCCCGGACGAACGACTCGTGTTCGAGGACACCGGCCAAACCGTATTGCGCCCACAGCGTCGACGGCAATCGCCCGCCGTCGGCGCCGACCAGCAGGAACTCGAGTTCGTGACCGATCGCGGCCTCGATGCCGGCACCGGCCAGCGCGGTCTCGATGCGCTGCAGTGTCCCCCGTGCGCACACCGGGACGCGCCCCCCGTCCTGATCGAAGAAGCCGGCCGGGGCCCACGCCAGGCCGTCGCCGATGATGCGCAACGCGGACAGGTCGATACGCAACCGCTGGTCGCCCACCACACCGACGTCATCGGTGAACGCGATCCCGGTCTGGTCGATGGCGAACGCGTGCCACGACGGGCTGGCGCCGAGGCCGGGATCGGCGAACGCGTTGGTGCGGCGCAGCGGAACCGTCTTGGCCTGAATCAATCCGGCCGGGTTCACCACGGTCCCGATGACGGTGTCGACGCCTTCGGCTTCGAGTTGGGCGATCGCCGCGGCGGCAAGCGGAGTGGCCGTCATGGCAACCGCGACGCGCTGGTCAGGCCCGGCTGGGCAAGGTCAACTTGCACGCCTGGCCGATGTCGAGGGTCCGCAGCACCCGTCCCATACCGACCCACAGCGCGCACGAGATGGCCAGATCTGCCAACAACTCCTCGGAGAAGTGCTCCTCGGCCCGGCGCCAGAAATCCTCGTCGTCGCGCAACACGGTGTGTTCGGTGGAGAACCGGTGGGCGAACTCGGCCGCCAGCCGCTCCTGCTCGCTGTAGCCGGGCCAGGTGCGCCATTCGGAAACGTGGTCGTAGAGCTCTTCGTCCACCCCGGCAGCCGGCCCGTCGGCATCGCGGGTGTTGGCGCACACGGTGCATTCGTTGTTGGCGGCGATCACCGCGCGCGCGATCTCACGGGTGCGCAACGGCAGCCGGTTCGCGGTGTACACCGCGCGGCTGAAATTGGCCATCGCGCCGCCGAGTTCGGGGGATTTCAGCACCCAGCTGGCCACGTCGTCGTCAGCGAAAGTTCCGATTCGGCTCATGGCGAGATGGTACGCCCGGACGGCTGGGGTGTTAGTTGCCGGTCCGCGTGCCGACTCCTGCCATCGCCACCGTCGGTGAGTCGTCGTGCCAATCCCGCTGCGCGATAACGCGATACGCGATCCGTCCGAGCGCGGCTTCGACCTCGCGGCGATCGGGCCGGCCGGCGAATCCGGCTGATCGGGACAGTTTGTCGATGATCCAGGACAACAGCAGTGCATACACGTAGTCGACTTGTTGCGACCCGGCCGGCGTGAGCCACAACCGGTCCCCCTCGCGTAGCAGGTAGCCGGCCGCCACCAGCCGGGTGAACGTGGGTTCCAAAACCTCGAACGGGATCTGTAGGTTGTCGCCGATGTCGCTGAGGCGGGCTGTGCCGAAGAACTGCCCGTAGCGGTTGACGCGTAGCACGGCCCACAGCCCGGCCACGTCGAGGCGGCAGTCCGGTCGCATCGCGATGCTGCGCAGGCGCATGCCGGTCTCGCCGCGCAACAGCCGGGCAATCGCATTCTCCAGCAACTGTTCCGGCGTCTCGGTGGTCGGCATGCCGAACCCGTCGCCGAGGTCGACGGCGCTGTTGTGGATGTCGCGCAACGGGACCTCGCGCAGGAACAGCGCCAGCACAAAGCCGACCGCGGCGACCGGCGCCGCGCACAGGAACACCTGCGACAGCGACTCGGAATAGGCGTGCACGATCGGCGCGGCCACCGCTGCGGGTTGTCGGTGCAACGCAGCCGGAGAGCTGACCGCGTCAGCGGACACGCCGGTGGCGGCCAGCGCCGAGGCCAGCCGCCCCTCCAGGAAATTGACGAACAGCGACCCGAAAATGGCTGCTCCGAAGGAACTTCCGATAGTGCGGAAGAAGCTGACGCCGGAGGTAGCGACGCCGAGGTCCTCGAAATCGGAGGTGTTCTGTACCACGAGCACCAGCACCTGCATGGACAGCCCGATGCCCGAACCGAGGATGAGCAGGTAGACCGATTGCACGAGAGCCGACGTCGACCCATCCATCCGCGACATCAACACGAAGGCGATCGTCATCAGCGCCGTGCCGAGCACCGGGAAGATCTTGTAGCGTCCGGTCCGGCCCACCAGGGTTCCGCTGCCGGTGGACGTGATCAGCATGCCCACCACCATCGGCAGCGTCCGCAGACCGGAAGTGGTTGCCGAGACGCCGTTCACGTATTGCATGAAGGTCGGCAAAAACGTCATCGCGCCCAACATCGCGAAGCCGACCACGAACGACAGCACACAGCACACCGTGAACACCGGGCTTCCGAACAGCCGGATAGGCAGGATCGGTTGTACTGCGCGGCTTTCCGCCCGCACGAACAGGGCGAGCGTCACTGCCGCACCGACGAACAGCCCGACGATCGTCGGCGAACCCCACGGGTAGACGCTGCCACCCCAACTGGTCGCCAACGTCAGGGCGGCGGCGCTCACGCCGATGAACAGGATGCCGGCATAGTCGACGACGGGTTTGGTGGTCGTGGTCCGCGACGGAATCGCCGCGGCCGCCACGCAGATCACCACCGCCGACACCGGAATGTTGATCCAGAACGCCCACCGCCAGGTCAGGTAGTCGGTGAAGTAGCCGCCGAGTAGCGGACCCACCACGGTCGTGACGCCGAATACCGCGCCCAGCATGCCCTGATATCGGCCGCGGTCTTTCAACGGGACCACCTCACCGATCAGGGCACTCGCGGTGACGGTGATCGCACCGCCACCGATCCCCTGCAAGGCCCTGGAGGCCACCAGCATGGTCATCGACTGCGCCAGTCCGCACAACACCGATCCCGCGACGAAGAACAGGACGGCGATCACGAAAACCCGTTTACGCCCGAACGAGTCACCGAGCTTGCCGACCAGCGCGGTGACGATGGTCGAAGCCAACAGATAGCTGGTGACGACCCAGGACTGATGGCCCGCGTCGCCCAGGTCGGCGACGATGGTCGGCAGTGCGGTGGCGACGATGGTCTGGTCCAGCGCGGCCAGCAGCGTCCCGAGCACGATCGCCAGGAAGATGAAGTTGCGTCGCTGCGAGGTGATCAGCGTGCCGTCGGGCGGGGAGGTTTGCAGGCTGGTCATCCAAGTCCGCCTCGACGCCCGGGGCGCGTCAGCTGGGCGGGCGCGAGACGCACTGGGCGGAGTACAGCTCCTCACCCAGTTTGTCCATCAGCTCGAGCTGGGTCTCCAGGTAATCGACGTGCTTTTCCTCGTCGGCCACGATTCCCTCGAGCAGGGTGGCGCTGGTGCTGTCCTGCTTCTCCCGGCACATGACGATGCCCGGCCGGAGCCGGTTCAGCACTTCGTACTCGATGGCCAGGTCGGCCTCGAACTGCTCGCGCAGCGTCTGGCCGATCCGCAGGGAGAAGATGCGCTGGTAGTTAGGCAGACCGTCCAGCAAGAGGATGCGATCGGTGATCGACTCGGCATGGCGCATCTCGTCGAACGATTCGGCCCGGGTGTGCTCGGCGAGCTCGGTAAACCCCCAGTTCTCCTGCATCTTCGAGTGCAGGAAGTACTGGTTGATGGCGGTGAGTTCACTGGTCAACTGTTCGTTGAGCAACCGAAGAACTTCTGGATCACCTTGCATGATCGCTCCTACGGGCTGAAGGCTGTCATGTCGAACCGCGCGGCGGGCTGGGCTGGAGCGCGCCATACGGGGTGTAGCAGCACTTTGCGTGCCGACACTGAATCTAGTGCAGTAATCGCAAGTCAGGACAGCCTTCGTCGTGCCGTCGGCGCGTCCGATCGACGCGAATAGCGGCAGCGTGTCTGTCGACTTAGGTTAGACTCTACTAAGCAACTAAGGTTAGACTCCACTAACATGCGGCAGGTTCAGGCGACCTCGTTAGACCACTGGGAGGGTGTTTACTGATGTACGTCTGCCTGTGCGTCGGAGCCACCAACCAGACCGTCTGTGAGGCGGTCGCGCGGGGTGCGTCGACCTCCAAGGAAATCGCTGCCGCATGCGGGGCGGGCGCCGACTGTGGGCGCTGCCGACGCACACTGCGTGCCATCATCGCCGCGGCCACCAAGCTCGATTCCGCCCAGGTCGCCAGCTAGTTCCGTTTGCGGTCGCTGAAATCCGCCAGCGCCGCGGCGTTGGCGTGTGACCCCATCAGTTCGGCGAAGTGAGCGTTCTCCCGTGCCGTCGCCGCCGCGATCTCGGCGCGAAGCGGCTCCATCATCGTGTGCTTGACCGCTTCCAGGCTCGAGATAGGCCGTGCGGCAAGCACTTCGGCGTGCCGGCGTGCCTCGGGAAGTAGTTCCTCGGGTTCGCAGACGCGCCACACCAGTCCCATTCGCAATGCTTCCGCAGCCTCGACCCATTCCGAGGACAGCAGCAGCCAAGCCGCGTTCTGTCGGCCTACCAGTTGTGGCAGCAGATAGGACGACGCGGCTTCCGGCGCCACTCCCAAGCTGGTGAACGGGCATTTGAGCCGCGCCGTCGACGACATGAACGCCAGGTCGGCATAGCCGAGAATGGTGGTGCCGATGCCCAGCCCGACGCCGTTCACGGCGCAGATCAGCGGCTTGGGGAACGCCGCGAGCGCCTCGATCAGGCCGCGGAAACCGTACTTTCCCTCCTGGAAGTCCGGGTCGGTGATGCGGGCCTGCATCTCGGCCAGATCGGTGCCGGCGCTGAAACCGCGGCCCGCGCCGGTCAGCAGGACCACGGCGACCTCCGGATCTTCGGCGGCGTCCAGCAAGGCTTGGGCGGTGGCGTCGTAGAGCGCTTCGTTGAAGGCGTTCAGCGCTTCTGGCCGGTTGAGGGTGAGGGTGCGTACGCGGTTTTCGTCGTCGATGAGCAGCGTCACCGCTGCAGCCTAACGGATACCTCCGTCCACGCCGCCTTGATCAGGTAGCGGCTGGTGGGCACGGTGTCGATGTTCTGGTTGGCACCGAATGCGCTGGTGCTGGCCACCATTCGGCCCACCCGGTGCTGCAGGTCGGCGTCGTCGGCGGCACCGAAGAACGCCTGCAGATCCGACACCGCTGCCAACGGGAACAACTCCTCGACGATGGCTGCGATTTCCGGAGCACCGGGGGTGAGGGCTCGCACCACCCAGTTCTGGGTGTAGCCGAACGTCGACTGCGTTTCCACTGCGACCGGCGTGTGGTCGAGCTGCCACCGGCGCAACCAGGTGTCCTGGTCGAGGCCGGCCGGCCGGCGCAGCAGTGCGATGTTGGCCAGGCCCGTCGTGCGCGACCCGGGTTCGGTTGCCGGCGGCGCCAACGGCACCGACTCGGTGACCAGATATGCGGCCAGTTCGTCGCATTCGGCGGTCAGCAAACGCAGCGCCGCCGCAATCTGTTCGCCGTAGCACTGTTGGGTCCACAGGCTCACCACCGCGACGACCGGCGGATCCAGGGTCGTCAGCGTCATCAGCGAGTCGCGCACCGGGCTGTCGCGGACATTGACCGACAACCCGGGGACGCCGAGCGCCAACAGTTCGTCGGCCACCGGGCCGCGCTGCCGGGCGCACCAGTCGTCGTCGTATTCGGTGCGCCGCAGCACGGCCATTACCTTCTCCATCAGCTGAACTTAGACCGCGGTGGTATCCAGCAGGCTGACCGGCTGGGTGCCGGCGACGAGTTCGCCGATGATCGCCGCCAGCCGCCGGTAGGGCTCGTCGCGTCCGGAGGCAGCGCGAAACACCAAGCCTATCTTGCGTTTTGGGCGGGGTGTCGCGAACTGCGCCAGGCCGACGCGGCTGCGCGCGGTCTCGACGGCGACCGCTGTCTGAGGTATCAGGGTGACCCCCAGCCCGCCGGCCACGCACTGCACGGCGGTCGCCAGGGAAGCCGCCCGGGTGTCGGCCAGTTCGGCGCGGACACCCGCGTCCCGGCACACGTCCAGTGTCTGATCGCGCAGGCAGTGACCCTCGTCCAGGAGCAGCAGCGGCAGCTCCGTCAGCGCGGTGGCGCCGACCCGGCGCTTGCCCGACAACGGATGGCCGGGCGGCAGCGCGAGCACGAAGTCTTCCTCATAGATGGGAACCTCGGCGATTCCGCCGGTCTGGGCGGGTAGAGCGATCAGCGCGGTGTCCAGTGCGCCGTCGCGCAGCGCGGTCAGCAGGCGCTCGGTCCGATCTTCGATGACCTGAATCGTCAACGCGGGCAGTCGCGCGGCCAGCCCGGCCAGGACCGTCGGCAGCACGTACGGCGCCACGGTGGGGATCAGCCCCAACCGGATGGTGCCCTGCAGTGGATCGGTGGTGCCCGCCGCCGCGCTGACGAAGGCGTCCGCTGCGTCGGTGACCGCCTGCGCGAACGGCAGCAGCTGCAGCCCCTCACCCGTCATCCGGACCCGGCGCGTCGACCGCTCGACGAGATGGGTGCCCAGACCGGCTTCCAGTGTCGCCAGCGCCTGTGACAACGTCGACTGACTCACGCCCAAAGAGGTTGCGGCGCTTTTGAAATGCTGCTTCTGACCGACCGCGACGAAGGCACGTAGGCCGGCCAGGGTGGGATGAAAACTTTTATCGGTCATACCGAACAGTATAGTGCCACAAATCACCTTTACTTTATGACGGCGACCGGGCACTATGGGGTCATACCCACTAATCTTGAATAGATCCAGATAAGGAGATGCCAATGTCCCTGTTGACCATCGGCGATCAGTTCCCCGCTTACCAGTTGACCGCCTTGATCGGCGGCGACCTGTCCAAGGTCGACGCGCAGCAGCCCGGCGACTACTTCACCACCGTGTCCAGCGACGACCACCCGGGCAAGTGGCGCGTGGTGTTCTTCTGGCCCAAGGACTTCACGTTCGTGTGCCCGACGGAGATCGCGGCGTTCGGCAAGTTGAACGACGAGTTCGCCGACCGCGACACCCAGGTTCTCGGTGTCTCGATCGACAGCGAGTTCGTGCACTTCCAGTGGCGCGCGCAGCACGAAGACCTCAAGAAGCTGCCCTTCCCGATGCTTTCCGACATCAAGCGGGAGCTCGTTGCCGCGACCGGTGCGCTCAACGCCGACGGTGTCGCGGACCGGGTGACCTTCATCGTCGACCCCAACAACGAGATCCAGTTCGTCTCGGTCACCGCCGGCTCGGTCGGCCGCAACGTCGACGAGGTGCTGCGGGTACTGGACGCGCTGCAGTCCGACGAACTGTGTGCATGCAACTGGCGCAAGGGTGACCCCACGCTGGACGCCGGTGAACTGCTGAAGGCGTCGGCATGAGCATCGACAACCTCAAAGCGGCGCTGCCGGACTACGCCAAGGATCTCAAGCTGAACCTGGGCTCGATCGCGCGCAGCACGGTGCTGGACGACGAGCGACTCTGGGGCACGCTGCTGGCCAGCGCCGCCGCTACCCGAAACGCCCAGGTGCTGGCCGACATTGGGGCTGAGGCCGCCGACCACCTGTCCGCCGAGGCGTACCAAGCTGCCCTGGGCGCCGCATCGATCATGGGGATGAACAACGTGTTCTACCGTGGTCGCGGATTCCTCGACGGCCAATACGACGACCTGCGCCCCGGGCTGCGGATGAACATCATCGGCAATCCGGGGGTGGCCAAGGCGAACTTCGAGCTGTGGTCGTTCGCGGTGTCCTCGATCAACGGGTGCTCGCACTGCGTAGTCGCCCACGAGCACACGCTGCGCGAGGTGGGTGTCGGCCGGGAGGAGATCCTGGAGGCGCTGAAGGTCGCCGCGATCGTGGCCGGCGTGGCGCAGGCGATCGCCACTGCGTCCACCCTGGCCGCAGTCGGCTGATCCTCGGACGACCGTAGTGTCGTAGCCATGGCGCCGTGGACCGAGCACGCGATCTGGTGGCAGGTCTACCCGCTGGGTTTCGTCGGCGCCTATCCCGCCGACCAGCCGCCGGACCCGGGCGAACACCGGCTCCGGCGGCTGGTCGACTGGTTCGACCATGCCATCGAACTGGGTGCGTCCGGGGTCGCGCTGGGCCCGATATTCGCCTCGCGCACACACGGTTACGACACCACCGACCACTATCGCATCGATCCCCGGCTCGGCGACGACTCCGACTTCGACTACCTGGTCGGCGAGGCGCGCCGCCGCGGCCTGCGCATCCTGCTCGACGGGGTGTTCAACCACGTCGGTGCGGATTTCGCCGGGCCGGAGTGGTGGCGCAGCGGCGGCACGTTCGAGGGCCACTCCGAACTCGCGGCACTGGACCACGACAATCCAGAGGTCGCCGACTACGTGGTCGAGGTCATGTCGCACTGGCTCGACCGTGGTGCCGACGGCTGGCGCCTGGATGCGGCTTACGCGGTGCCGCAACGATTTTGGGCTGATGTGCTGCCCCGGGTGCGGCAGCGCCATGCTGACGCGTGGTTCGTCGGCGAGCTCATCCACGGTGACTATGCGGCGGTGGTCGAGGGGGCGGGATTCGACTCGGCCACCCAGTACGAGCTGTGGAAGGCGATCTGGAGCAGCATCAACGACGGCAACTTCTTCGAGCTGGACTGGGCGCTGCAGCGGCACAGCGCGTGGCTGAAAACGTTCGTGCCGTTGACCTTCGTGGGCAACCACGACGTCACCCGGATCGCCAGCCGGATCGAGCGTCCCGAACACCTGGCGCACGCGCTGGTGGTCTTGTTGACGGTCGGTGGTGTGCCCAGCATCTACGCCGGCGACGAGTTCGGATACCGTGCCGTCAAGGAGGAGCGCTACGGGGGCGACGACGCCGTGCGGCCCGAGTTCGGCGCTCCCCCAATTCAACTCGACGAGCGCGGCATTCGCGTGTGGGAGTTGCACCGGTATCTCGTCGGACTACGTCGCCGCCACCCGTGGCTGCACGCGGCCCAGACCAGCGCGGTGCAGTTGCAGAACAAGCACTACGTCTTTCGGAGCCAGCACGGCGACGAGTCGCTGTTGGTCGCACTCAATATCGACGACGAGCCCGTGCGGTTTTCTATGCCGGACCTCGGCGCGCCGCGGGCCAAGGTGATCGCCGGGTCTGCGGCACCGCCTGACGAGGTCGTGGACTCGGTGGTCGTCGAACCGCACGGCTGGCGGATCCTGCAGCCGGTCTAATCGCGCAACCCAGACACCGTCCGGGGATCCTCTTCGCCGCCGTAGTACTTGTCCAGCAGCGCGACGAAGTCGTGGTTGTCGGCGGTGGCGTGCGCGAACAGCGTCATCGAGGATCTCAGCTTGAGGTCGTCGGGCGAGCCGAAAATCTGTGCGGCCGATCGGTCCTGCACCTGATTGACCAGCCGGACGCATTCGCGCAGTCGCGAGCCGAGCAGCTCGTGCGCCAGGTACGCGCGAGCCTCCGCCAGTGAGACGATGCCGAAGTGCTCGGCCATCCGGCTGCTGCCCAAACCGCGCAGTTGCGGAAAGACGAACCACATCCAGTGGCTGCGTTTCCGGCCGCTGCGCAGCTCGTCGAGCACGTTGGCGTAGACACGGTCCTGCGCGTCCACGAACCGCTGCAGGTCGAAAGCCATACGTTCACCCTGGTTGAATGAGCTGATGGCGGTCAAGCGGCAAGTCCCCAAGATCCGGGACCTGGCACCGCTGCTGCAGTTCAAACGTCCGCAACTCGACCGCACCCGGCGGCGCCTGGACGCCGCACTGACCATCGAGGACCTACGGCGCATCGCCAAGCGACGTACGCCCAGGGCGGCATTCGACTACACCGACGGCGCAGCCGAGGACGAGCTCTCCATCGAGCGAGCCCGACAGGCGTTCCGCGACATCGAGTTTCACCCGACGATTCTGCGCGACGTGAGCAACGTGACGGCGGGCTGGAACGTGCTGGGCCAACCAGTGGTGTTGCCGTTCGGGATCGCACCCACCGGGTTCACCCGCCTGATGCACACCGAAGGCGAGATCGCCGGGGCGCGGGCGGCGGCCGCGGCCGGAATCCCGTTCTCGTTGTCCACCCTGGCGACCAGCTCGATCGAGGATGTCGTCGCAGCGGTTCCGCAGGGCCGCAAATGGTTTCAGCTGTATATGTGGAAAGACCGGGACCGTTCGATGGAGTTGGTGCGGCGCGCCGCGGCCGCCGGCTTCGACACCATGCTGGTCACCGTCGACGTCCCGGTCGCCGGCGCACGGCTGCGCGATGTCCGCAACGGTATGGCCATCCCGCCCGCGCTGACCCTGCGCACCGTGCTCGACGCCGTGCCGCACCCACACTGGTGGTTCGACCTGCTGACCACCGAACCGCTTTCGTTCGCCTCGCTGGATCGCTGGTCGGGCACCGTCGGCGACTATCTGAACACCATGTTCGACCCCAGCGTCACCTTCGACGACCTGGCCTGGATCAAGTCCCAGTGGCCGGGCAAGCTCGTCGTGAAAGGAATCCAGACCCTGGACGACGCGCGTGCCGTGGTCGACCGTGGCGTCGACGGGATCGTGTTGTCCAATCACGGTGGCCGCCAACTGGACCGGGCCCCGGTGCCGTTCCATTTGTTGCCGACGGTGGCGCGTGAACTCGGCAACGACACCGAGATCCTGCTGGACACCGGCATCATGTCCGGCGCGGACATCGTCGCGTCAGTCGCTCTCGGGGCGCGATGCACGCTGGTCGGGCGGGCATACCTGTACGGACTGATGGCCGGCGGCGAGGCGGGAGTGCGTCGCGCCATCGACATCCTGCAGACCGGTGTGCTGCGGACCATGAGCCTGCTGGGCGTGACCTGCCTGGAAGAGCTCTCCCCCAAACACGTCACCCAGTTGCGTCGTTAGCGCGAGCAGACGCAAAAGCCCCCGTTTCGTGCCGAAATAAGGGGCTTTTGCGTCTGCTCGCCAGGGTGTGGCGCACAGCACGGAACAAACCGTCCCCGACCGAGGTTGAGTCGAACAGACTTAACTCTTGGAGGAATAGATGGCTGAAGCCAAGTCCGTGCCGGTGCTGTTCGTGACCGACACGATCGTGTTGCCCGGCATGGTGGTGCCGATCGCTCTCGACGACACCGCCCGCACCGCCGTCGACGCCGCCCAGGCCGGCGACTCACGTGAGCTCTTGATCGCGCCGCGGTTGGACGACCGCTACCCGACCCACGGCGTGGTGGCCAAGATCCTGCAGGTCGGCCGGATCGCCGGGGGCGGTACTGCCGCCGTCGTGCGGGGCGAGCGCCGCGCGCACATCGGTGCCGGCGCCAACGGACCTGGCGCGGCGTTGTGGGTCGAGGTGACCGAGGTGCCCGATGTCGAGGTGACCGACGAGATCAAGGCGCTGGCAGCGGAATACAAGAAGCTGCTGCTGGCGATGCTGCAGCGCCGCGAGGCCTGGCAGATCGTGGACTATGTCAACAGCCTCACCGACCCGTCCGCGCTGGCCGACACCTCGGGGTACGCGTCCTACCTGTCCGACGTCCAGAAACGCCAACTGTTGGAGACCGTCGACGTCGCCGAACGGCTGCGTGTGCTGATCGACTGGACCAGCGAACATCTGGCCGAGGTCGAGGTCAACGACAAGATCGCCGAGGACGTGCGCGACGGGATGGAGAAGACGCAGAAGGAGTTCCTGCTGCGCCAACAGCTGGCCGCCATCCGCAAGGAGTTGGGCGAAGGTGAGCCCGACGGATCCGATGACTACCGGGCCCGCGTCGAGGCCGCCGACCTGCCCGAGCAGGTCCGCGAGGCCGCGCTGCGCGAGGTCGGCAAACTGGAGCGCGCCAGCGACCAGAGCCCGGAGACCGGCTGGATCCGAACCTGGTTGGACACCGTGCTGGATCTGCCGTGGAACGTGCGCACCGAGGACTCGACCGACCTGACGGCGGCGCGGGAGATCCTGGACGCCGACCACCACGGGCTGGACGACGTCAAAGACCGCATCGTCGAGTACCTGGCGGTGCGTGCCCGGCGCGCACAACGCGGCTTGCAGGTCGTGGGCGGCCGCGGTTCCGGGGCGGTGATGGTGCTGGCCGGTCCCCCGGGCGTCGGCAAGACGTCGCTGGGCGAGAGCGTGGCCCGGGCGCTGGGCCGCAACTTCGTCCGCGTCGCCCTCGGCGGCGTGCGCGACGAGGCCGAGATCCGCGGGCACCGGCGTACCTACGTGGGCGCGTTGCCGGGCCGGATCGTGCGGGCCATCGGTGAGGCCGGATCGATGAATCCCGTTGTGCTGCTGGACGAGATCGACAAAGTCGGGTCCGACTACCGGGGCGACCCGAGCGCGGCGCTGCTCGAGGTGCTCGACCCGGCGCAGAACCACACGTTCCGCGACCACTACCTGGACCTGGATCTGGACCTGTCCGACGTGGTGTTCCTGGCCACCGCCAACGTGATCGAGAACATCCCGTCGGCGCTGCTGGACCGCATGGAGTTGGTGCAGATCGACGGCTACACCGAGGACGACAAGGTCGCCATCGCCCGCGACTACCTGCTGCCACGGCAGCGGGACCGGGCCGCGCTGACCGAGGACGAGGTGACGGTCACCGATGCCGCGCTGCGCAAGATCGCCGCCGATTACACCCGCGAACCGGGCGTGCGGCAGTTCGAACGGCTGCTGGCCAAGACGCTGCGCAAGGTGACCACCAGGCTGGCCGAGACCGACGAACCGATCACCGTCGACGAGCCGGATCTGGTTGGCTACCTTGGCCGTCCGCGCTTCACCCCGGAGTCGGCGGAGCGCACGGCGGTGCCCGGCGTGGCCACCGGCCTGGCCGTCACCGGCCTCGGCGGCGACGTGCTCTACATCGAGGCCGGCGCGGTCGACGGTGACGCGGGCCTGCAACTGACCGGTCAGCTGGGTGAGGTGATGAAGGAGTCGGCACAGATCGCGTTGTCCTACGTGCGTTCGCATGCCGCCGAATTGGGCGTCGACCCGGCGGTGCTGGACCGGCGCATCCACGTGCACGTGCCGGCCGGTGCGGTGCCCAAGGACGGGCCCTCGGCCGGGGTGACGATGGTGACCGCGCTGGTGTCGATGGCCACCGGACGTCAGGTGCGCTCCGATGTCGGCATGACCGGCGAGGTCACGCTGAACGGTCGGGTGTTGCCGATCGGCGGTGTCAAACAGAAGCTGCTGGCTGCCCAACGTGCCGGTCTGTCAACGGTTTTCATCCCGACACGCAACGAGCCGGACCTGGACGACGTGCCCGCCGAAGTGCTCGAGGCCCTGACCGTGCTGCCGATGACGGACGTGGCTGAGATCGTCGCGCAAGCACTGGAACCGGCGCAGACCGCTACGGTGGCCGCCTAGGGACGCTAGGGTGCAGCAATGGCTGCTTTCCTACGCAAGTTGCTCGGAATCGGCAAGCTGCCCGCAGACCTGCGGGCAGCAGTCGAGACGGAGAACCTCATCCATCTGGCCGAGTCTGTTCCCGTCACCTTCCGATTCACCGGCTCGGTGCCCGGCAAGGTGTCCAACGGCAACGTCCGCAGTTACGTTGGCGCTCTGGCCATCACGTCGCAGCGGGTGGTGGGGACGCTGTCGACCGTGCCCAAACTCGCCGGGCGCGCCGTCGACCTGCGCTGGGACTCCCCCGCCGAAGGCCCTGTGCGGGGCGAGTTTTCGGCAGCCGGACTGATGCTCACCGCGGACGTCGGCGAAGTCGACCCACAGTTTTCCGGCCGGCTTTCGCTGAACTACAAGACCGCGCTGCCCGAAGCGGTGTTGAGCACGGTGCCGCGGCGGACGTTCACGTTCGGCGTGCCGCGGGAATGGGTCCTGCGCATGGTCGGGGTACCGGCCCGCACACCGGCATGAGCCGCAAACGGCGGTTCGTGCACCGCATCCAGCGAGTCGTGGTCAACCCGATCGGCCGGCGCGGGCCCGGGATCATGCTGGAAACCACCGGACGAAAATCCGGCCAGCCACGGCGCACCGCGGTCGGCGGCAAGGTCGTCGACAACCAGTTCTGGATGGTCTCCGAACATGGCCACCACTCGGATTACGTCTACAACATCAAGGCGAATCCGAAAGTACGGCTGCGCATCGGCGGGCAATGGCGCACCGGGACCGCGCACCTGCTGCCCGACGATGATCCATGGCAGCGGATGCGGAGTCTGCCGCGGTTCAACAACGTGGGAGTCCGCACCATGGGCACCGATCTGCTGACCATCCGGGTGGATCTGGACTGAGACGGTGGCCTACGACACCGAGCTGGCCAAGCGGACCCGCGAACTGCTGGCGCAGCTCGAGAGCTACGACGAGAAGCAGATGTTCGGCGGTCTGGCTTTCCTGGTCGGCGGCAAGATGGCCGTCTGCGTCAGCGGACAGGGCGGTTTGATGGTGCGGGTGTCTCCGCAGGACATCGACAAGCTACTGACACGCGACCACGTCAGCCCGATGGTGATGGGCGGCAGGGAGATGCGCGGATGGTTACGGGTGGCCACCGAGGGCGTGAAAACCAAACGGCAACTGCAAGGTTGGGTGACCCGCGGCGTGAATTACGCCCGCAGTCTGCCGCCTGAGTGACCGCGCCGGTTTGCGCCGCGGCGGTACGGGTACGCCGCGGTGGTGTTGTGCATGCTGACCAGCAGACCCGGGCTGCGCACGCTCCAGACGCGCCCGCTGCGGCCATGACCATTCGGATCGGGACTTCCGGGTGGTCCTACGACCACTGGGCCGGCGTGTTGTACCGGCCGGGTCTGCCTGTCTCGCAACGTCTGCAGCGCTACACGGAAGTCTTCGACACCGTGGAGCTGAACGCCAGTTTCTACCGCTGGCCGAAAGATTCGACCTTCGCCGGCTGGGCCGAACGGCTGCCGGACGGGTTCACCATGACGGTGAAAGCGCATCGCGGTCTGACCCACTACCGTCGGCTGGCCAGTCCGGAACCCTGGATTGAACGGTTCGAACGCTGCTGGCAGGCGCTGGGGAAACGCGCCGGTGTGCTGCTGGTGCAGCCGCATCCGGAGCTGCAACGGGACGACGCCCGTCTGGAGACGTTTCTGCGCTTGATGCCGTCGTCCATCCGGACGGCGGTGGAGTTGCGTCACCCGTCGTGGAACGTCCCGGATGTCTATGCGCTGCTGGAGAAATACCGTGCCATCTACGTGGTGATGAGCGGCGCGAACCTGGCGTGTGTCCCCCGCGCCACCACCGATCAGGTGTACGTGCGCCTGCACGGCCCCGAACCAGCCTCGCTGTACACCGGTTCCTATACCGCCGACGAACTGCGCCGCTGGGCCGAGCGGATCGCGAACTGGGCCGACGAGGGACGCGACGTGTGGGTGTACTTCAACAACGACCTGGGCGGGCACGCTGTTCGTAATGCGTTGACGCTCAAGGATTTTCTCAGCTAACGTCCGTCGGATCCCAGGTGTGCTCGATGACGTCGGGCGGGGGTTTGGCCTGCAGGCGTTCCCGCTCGGCGCGGCGGCGCTTGACTCGCAGCCGCGCGTCGGCGGGCATCGTGACGAGCTCGTCGCAGAGCAGGTAGTACGCGTCGTCGACGCTGTCGATCAGGTCCGCGGCGACCCGGCGAGATCCGAGTTCGCGCAACGTCATTCGGAATTCGTGGGTGAAGCGGATGGTGGTGTCGTGGGCCAGCTCGCGCGAACTGCGGGCGCTGTCGGCCAAGCGCTGCGACAAGGATGCCGGCGGGACCGCCGGGGCTGCGGGACCCTCGGCGGACCGGGCCGCCACCTCGAGCAGCAGGCCCGGCTCGTCGCCGAAGGTCGGGCTGGCCAGCTCGGCTTCCCCGCGCCCGCGGTGTCTCAGCTTCGCGACGGCGGCATCCAGAGCGGCCGCGGTGGCCGGTGACAGTGCGCGGACGCTGGCGACGTTTCCCTCGCGGGCCAGCGCGCACAATGTCGGATCGGCACGCAACAGCGCGGACAGCTCGGCGGTCTCCTCAGCGACGCGGCCGCTCTCCATGATCACCCCGACGCCGGACACGCTCGAGGCGGCGCGGGTGTGCTCCAGGGTTGCCGCGGTCACGCCGGTGTCGATGACCCATAGTCCGGTGAGGATCCAGCCCTGCTGGATCCGGTCGCGCAGCAGCCGCAGCCGCACCTGAAGGGCGGCCTCGCTGAGCGCGGTCAGGTCCGCCGGTTCCAGATGCTCGTCGACCGCGGCGGCGACGTAGGCCTGGGTGTCGGTCCGAAGATGGCGCAGCAGTGCCACCGAGCGCGCTGTCACCACCACTTTGGCGACCGATCCAAGGCCGGCGGAGCGGTGCGGCCGTCCCATCGGCAGCAGGTCGGTGAGCTGCGACTGGTCGCCCAACGTGCGCTCGGTGATGGCCCGCTCGTCCCAACCGGGAAGCTGGCCGGCGGCGACGATATTGGCCGACACCCCGACGTAGGGGCGGTGGCCGAACACCGCGATCGCCCTGCTCGCCCACTCCTCGGCCACCACGTCGCCCAACGCCAGCACGCGGCCCATCGCCCGGCCCGCCGCGCGCAATCCACTCAACACCACATCCAAGGTGACCGGAGTCAGCGGGCCCGGCAGAGCCTCGGTCAAGCCGGCCGCGCTGAAGACCGGGAACCGCGGGTCGATGCGGTCGTCGAACTCCCCTTCCAGCCCGTCGGGAGCCACGTTGCGCAACGGGCCGCCGTCGACGGGGCGCAGCCGCGGCTGCGTCTCCACCGGCAACGGCAGCTGACCGGACCCGTAGCTCGCGCCGGCGGGACCGAGCTTGCGGCCGACCAGCCCGCGGCCGGTGTCGACCACCGCCTCGATCGCCTGCCATCCGTAGTCGAACGCCCAATCCTCTTGTGCAGCAGTAAGATCCAGTTCCGGAATCAGATTTTCCCAACTGCGCACGCCATGCAGCCGCAACCGTGGCTCGACGGATCGGATCACCCGCCACGCGGTGATCACGTTGGTGGTGTCCGGGGTGGCCAGCTCGACCACACCGGTGCGTTCGGTGCCCACCGCGACCACCAGAAAGTGGACCAGATCGTCCAGATGCAGCACCCGCATGGGCCGGGCCGAGACCTTGCTGCGCATCAGCGTGGCCACCGTGCGGCACACCATCCAATCCAGCTGCCGTCCCAGCGGCGGAGCTATCCGCACGACCAAACTGGGCGCCCAACCGGTGGACACCAGCGTCTCGGCCGGCCGGTACAACTCGGCCTGCCCCGCGGCCTGGGACACGAACAGCAGCCGCGCGCCCGCCTGCGCCGCCGCGTGCGTCACGTGCGCGACACCGGTGAGGCCGCCCGCACCCGGCGCGCTGGGGTCGACCGGCGCGAGGTGGATCACCACGTCGGCCTCGCCGGCCAATTCCGTCAGAACCGGGTGTTGCAGGGGCGCGCAGACGAAGTCGACTTCGGGATCAAGGCAATCGTGCGGGTGGGGGCCGATGCCGCTGACCGTGTGTCCGGCAGCCATCAACTGGCGTGCGACCAACCTCCCGACGGTGCCTGCGGCGTCGGTAAGCAGCACGTGCACGTGAGCCTCACCCCCAACGTCTATCCAATGACAATAGGCACGTCAGCCGCCGTCGCGCACAATTGAGTCTCTACCGTGACCGTTGCCGGTTACCGCAACGTTGCGGTGCCGTCGGCGGCGACGGCGACCTTGGCCCCGGCGATGTCGTCGCGCACCGTCGCCTCGGCTTCGGTTGGATCGGTGATCACGGCCAGCGCGCGCGCATCGTCGGGGGTGCGCACGGTGAGAAAGGCCTTCTCGGGTCGCCCGTCCCGATCGAACGGCGTCGTCCACGCCTCGACGGTGCCGACGCCCTCCCACTCGACCGGACCGACCGTCGTGGGCTCCCGATCCACCGCTGATTGCACGTTCTCCCAACGGAATTCGGGAGGTGGCTCGGTGCTGTACACACCGAAGCTGTGCTTGGTGAGATAGCCGCCGTTGGCCGTGATCAGTCCGCGCCGGCCGGGGTTGGCCGTCAGCAGTTCGGCCATGGTCGCGATGGAGTGCGTCACGTAGTTGTTCCACGGGCCGCCGGCGAAGGTGAGCCCGCCGGTGACCGTCAGCGGGCGGGCGGGGTCGTCCACGGCCAGACCCAGCTCGTTCGCCGCCACCTGGACCGCGGACGGAAAGCACGAGTACAGGTCGACGTAGTCGACGTCGTCGATGCCCAATCCGGCCAGTTCCAGCGCCCGAGCGCCGCCGATCCGGATCGCCGGCGAACGGTGCAACTCGCCCCGCTCGCCGATCGCGGAGGTGTCGTGGGCGTCGCTGCCGGCCTGCGGGTAGACCCAGCGTTCCTGCGGGACCTGCAGGCGCTGCGCCTGCTCGACCGAGGTCAGGATCAGCGAGGCGCCCTGGTCGACCATGTTGTTGGAGTTCATCAGCTTGGTGTAGGGCCAGCTGATCATCCGGTTCTGCGGACCGGGCTGCCGGATCTCCTCGGCGCTGACCGGACGGCGGATCCAGGCGTACGGATTGTCGACCGCCACCGCGTTGAACCGCTCCCACAGTTCGCTGACCCGTCTGGCGTGCTCCTCGACGGACTCGTCGTTGGCGATCCGCAGCGCCTGCTCGAACAGCGGATACACGTAGGCGGGGCGGTCCAGCTTGATCCGGATCTCGGCATCGCCGGCCATCGGCACGTCGTCACCGGCGACTTCGGGCAACGGCACCGACTCGTCCTGCTCGGTCCAGGTCAGCCGTCGGCCCAACTTCTTCAGCCCGTTGCGGGTTCGCCAGGTTTCGGCGCCGGAAATCAGTACCACCCCGGCCCGCCCGTGCTGGATGTCCAGGCACGCCTGGTTGACCAACGACTGCGGGGTGTTGCCGCCGATTTTGCTGTAGCCGGCGGTGAAGGTGCCCAGACCGAGGCGTTCGCCGAGTAGCTGACCAGGGTTGCGATAGTGCGCCGACAGCAGCTGCACCACCCGCACGGTGTCGACGGCCTCGATCACCCGCGCGCCGGCGGCCTGGCGGGTGGCCGACACCATCAGGTCGACCGGTTCGATGCCGGGCTGGTCCGGGTCGACGTCGTCGCGGTGGTTGACCTGGCCGTAGCCGATCAGCACGGGGGTCCTGGGGTCGACGGGCATGGTGGAAACCTATCGCGACGCGTCCGGCCGCTCAGGTGGGCCCGGTCCGGCCCGCTGGCCTTGACTCCGACGTTCGCGGTCTAGACGGGGGTGCGACGGTACCGCACCTCGTCCACCGGCCGGTCGCCGTACGTCTCGGTGCGGCACGCGCCGTCCGGGCGCCAGCCGTCGCGCTCGTAGAACCGTCTGGCGCGGGCGTTGTCCTGCAGGACCCACAGGGCCGCGCCGGCGACGCCGAGCCCGCGGAGCCGCTCCCGCGCGGCGCCGATCAGCAAGCGCCCGATCCCGACGCCCAGCCGCGACGGGTCGACGTAAATCGCCATCAGCTCACCGAAATTCGCCAAGTCGGCGTCTCGGCAGCGGCCGGTGGTAGCAAATCCGCAGATGGTGTCGTCCTGGACGGCGACCAGGGTGACGGGGACGCCGATGCCGACTTGACCGAAGTTGTATCTGCGGGCCCGGGCTTCGGGGGTGAGGTTGTCGAGAAAGTCTTGGGCGATCAGCCCCCGGTAGGCGGCCTGCCAGGCCCGCACGTGCACGTGCGCAACGGCATCGGCGTCCTGCGGGACGGCCGCGCGCACCTGGATCATCGGTGCCATTGTCCACCCGCATACCGTGTAGGCATGGCAGATACGGCATCGAGCGATGCAGCGCTGGCCGCAAACGTTCGCGGCAAGGTCATAGTCATCACCGGGGGCGCCCGGGGAATCGGCCTGGCCACCGCCACGGCACTGCACAAGCTGGGCGCCAAGGTCGCCATCGGCGACATCGACGAGACCACGGTCAAGGAGTCCGGCGCCGACCTCGGATTGGAGGTGTACGGCAAGCTCGACGTCACCGACCCCACGTCGTTCGCCGATTTCCTGGACCAGGTCGAACGCCAGCTAGGCCCGATAGACGTGCTGATCAACAATGCCGGCATCATGCCGGTGGGCCGGGTCATCGACGAGCCCGACGCCGTCACCCGGCGCATCCTGGACATCAACGTCTACGGGGTCATCCTGGGCAGCAAACTGGCCGCGCAGCGCATGGTCCCGCGCAGACGCGGCCACGTCATCAACATCGCCTCCTTGGCGGGGGAATTGCACATCGTCGGGCTGGCGACCTACGTCGCCAGCAAGCACGCGGTGCTCGGCTTCACCGACTCGGCGCGGCTGGAGTACTGCGCGGCCGGGGTGCAGTTCTCGGCGGTGCTGCCAACCTTCGTCAACACCGAGTTGGTTGCCGGCACGCCCGGTATGAAGGGCTTCCGCAACGCCGAACCGAACGAAATCGCCGACGCCGTCGTAGCTTTGGTGGCCAAGCCGAAACCGCGGGTGCGCATCACCAAGGTTGCCGGCGCGATGGTGGTCTCGCAGAAGTTCTGGCCGCGCCGGCTCGCCGAAGGCTTGAACCGGAGACTCGGCGGCGACCACGTCTTCACCGACGACGTGGACGTCGAGAAGCGCCGCGCCTATGAAGCGCGCGCCCGGGGCGAAGAGGGGGACGCGTAGCGCGGCGTCCATCCGGGTCGCGAGAATTGGGTACATGAGCCCCATGAGTCCAGAAACCGCGACCCTGACCGACGACGAATTGGCCCTCATCGATGCTTACTGGCGTGCCGCCAACTTCCTGTCGGTCGGCCAGATCTACCTGCTCGACAATCCCCTGCTGACCGAGCCGCTGGCATCCGAACACGTCAAACCCCGGCTGCTGGGACACTGGGGCACCACGCCGGGGCTCAACCTCATCTACGCACACCTGAACCGGATCATCCGTAACCGCGACGCCAACGTCATCTACATCACCGGGCCCGGGCACGGCGGACCCGGGCTGGTCGCCAACGCCTACCTGGAGGGCACCTACAGCGAGATCTACACCGGCGTCGAGGAGGACACCGACGGGCTGCGCAGACTGTTCCGGCAGTTCTCTTTCCCGGGCGGCATCCCCAGCCACGTCGCGGCGCAGACGCCGGGATCGATCCACGAGGGCGGCGAGCTCGGCTATGCGCTGGTGCACGCCTTCGGGGCGGCGTTCGACAACCCGGATCTGGTGGTGGCGTGCGTGATCGGGGACGGCGAGGCCGAGACCGGGCCGTTGGCCGCGAGCTGGCATTCCAACAAGTTCCTCAATCCGGTCGTCGACGGCGCGGTGCTGCCGATCCTGCACCTCAACGGCTACAAGATCGCCAACCCGACGGTGTTGTCGCGGATTCCGCACGCCGAACTCGAGGCGTTGATGCGCGGCTATGGCTACCGGCCCATCACGGTGGCCGGCGACGAGCCGGCCGACGTGCATCAGCAGATGGCCGCCGCTCTGGACGACGCCTTCAACGACATCACGGCCATCCAGGACGCGGCCCGCAGCGGCAGGCAAACCGAGCGACCGGTGTGGCCGGTGATCCTGTTGCGCACCCCGAAAGGCTGGACCGGGCCCGCCGTCGTTGACGGCAAACAGGTCGAAGGCACCTGGCGCTCGCATCAGGTCCCGTTGTCGGGCACGCACGACAACCCCGAGCACCGCGAGCAGCTGGAGAAATGGCTGCGCAGTTACCGTCCCGAAGAGTTGTTCGACGAGGGCGGAGCGCTGCGGGCCGACCTGAAGGAGGCGGCGCCGAAGGGTGACCGGCGGATGAGTGCCAACCCGCACGCCAACGGCGGAGTGCTGTTGCACGATCTGGACCTGCCGGACTTCCGCGACTATGCCGTGGAGGTGCCGGAGCCCGGGACGCAGATGCACGAGGCCACCCGGGTGCTCGGCACCTTTCTGCGCGACATCATCAAGCGCAATCCCGACCGGTTCCGGCTGATGGGTCCCGACGAAACCGCATCCAACCGGCTCGATGCGGTGTTCGCCGAGACGGACAAGGTGTGGGTTTCCGAAACCGAGTCCGACGACGAGAACCTGGCGCCGGACGGCCGCGTCATGGAGGTGCTGTCCGAGCACCTGTGCCAGGGCTGGTTGGAGGGCTACCTGCTGACCGGGCGGCATGGGCTGTTCAACTGCTACGAGGCCTTCGTGCACATCGTCGACTCGATGCTCAACCAGCACGCGAAATGGCTGTCCACCACCCTGGAACTACCGTGGCGCCAGCCGATTGCTTCCTTGAACTATCTGTTGAGTTCGCACGTGTGGCGCCAGGACCACAACGGCGCGTCTCATCAGGACCCGGGGTTCATCGACCTGGTTGCCAACAAGCGCGCCGAACTGACCCGGGTATACCTTCCGCCCGACGCCAACACGTTGCTGTCGGTGGCCGACCACTGCCTGCGCAGCCGCAACTACATCAACGTGATCGTTTCGGGTAAGCAACCGGCCCTATCCTATCTCGACGTGGACGAGGCGATCGCGCACTGCACCCGCGGGCTGGGGATCTGGCAATGGGCCAGCACCGCCACCGGTGAACCCGACGTGGTGCTGGGCTGTGCGGGTGACATACCCACGCAGGAGACGCTGGCCGCGGCCGACATCCTGCGCCGTGAGCTGCCCGACCTCGCCGTTCGCGTCGTCAACGTGGTGGACCTGATGCGCCTGCAACCGGACTCCGAACACCCGCATGGGTTGCCTGACCGCGAATACAACTCGTTGTTCACTGAGGACAAGCCGGTCATCTTCGCTTACCACGGTTATCCCTGGCTGATCCACCGGCTCACCTACCGTCGGGCAGGCCACAGGAATCTGCATGTGCGCGGATTCAAGGAGCGCGGGACCACCACCACCCCGTTCGACATGGTGATGCTCAACGACCTGGACCGGTTCCATCTGGTGATGGACGTCGTCGACCGGGTCGAGGGGCTGGGTAGCCGTGCCGCGGTGCTGCGGCAGCGGATGGCCGATGCGCGCATCGGGGCTCGCCTGTACACCCGAGAGCACGGTGAGGACGACCCGGAGATCAGCGGCTGGACCTGGTCGTCGGGCGAGCAGAGCGAGTGATTTGACCCGAGCTCAGAAGGGCGGCGGGTCGTCGTCGGGCGGCGCGGGGCCGGCTCGGTCGCTGTAAGCGGGTTGGCGGGCTCGACGGTTGGCGCGTCGTTCGGCGGTGACGCGGTGAGCGCGGTTTTGGGCGCGGGTGCGGCGGCGTTTGGGCATCATCGCGCCGCGTTCGGCGCAATGGTCTTGCGGCCCAATGGCTTCGAGGGACGGCATGCCGCCGACGGCGGTGCACAGGCTGGGGAACAGCAGGGCGCTGCCGGGGGTGGTGACGTGGGTATCGCCGGCGGGGGAGGTCAGGATCAGGGTGCCGTCGGGCAGTTGCTTTTCGGTCCAGCCCCAGAAGGTTTTGACCAAATGGTGGGTACGGCAGTAGCACTTGGTGTTGGCCGCGTGGGTGGGCCCGCCTTGAGACCACGGGATCGTGTGATCCAGGTCACACTGGGTGGCGGGTACGTCGCAGCCCGGCCAGCGGCAGGTCAGGTCGCGGCAGCGCACGAAGTCGGCCAACGCTTTCGACGGGCGGTAGTGCGGTTCGGGGGCGCAGTACCCGGGGTGGATCAGTGGCACCTGTTTGGCTGACGTCGCCAACTCGGCCAGGAGTTCGGGGGTGATGAGCGCGTCGGCGTCGATCATCGCGGCGGCCCCGCTGGCCGTGCCGTTGAGGCTGTCCTGGGTGGCGATGACGTGGATGATCACCGGCGATGTTGGTGGGCGCGTGCCGGCGCTGCAGTCGGTGCGCCCGCACAGGCAGGCCATCCGGGTGGCGCGGGCGCTCAAGGCCTCGATGGCGTCGGCGCGGCGCTGTTCGGGGGTGCGCGGGTCCTCGACGCAGACCGTGGCCGCCAGCGCGCTCAACGCGGCGTCTAGAGCGCGGGCATCGGTGGGGCGCAGCTCACCTTCCACGCGGCAGGTCCCGTCGTATTCCTTCTCGATGTCCAGATGGCGGTCGCGCTGGCGTTTGGCGCGGCGCCGCACCGCGTCCAGGTCGACCGCGGCAACGATCGCGTCGACCTTCTTGGCCAGCCGCGACGGGGTCAGCGACGGCCACCGGGTGACGTTGACCGCGATGCGGCGATCAACCGCCGCCAGCGCCTCGGGGTCGAGGATCAGCGAGGTGCGCGAGGCGATCAGGGCGAACGCGACCACATCGATGTCCCCGGCACAAAACACCGCGGCGGTCTTGGGTAGCCGTTCGCGCATGTCACGCGCCAGGGTTAGTTTGTCCTGCGCGCAGCGCTGGCTGATCTTGAGGCCCGCCGCCACCTCTGCAGCGACCCCCGCCATCGTGTCGATCGCCCAGTCCTCGGTCTCACCGTGGCGACGCAACCGGTAGGCGAACAACTCACCGATCGCCATCAACTGCGCAGCAGCACCCCGGTTTTCCATCTGCCCCGCCGCCCGCGCCGCTGCGACCCAATCCTGGGACTCCTCGGTGGGGGTCTTCAATGCCTGATGCCACTGCCTGCTCATGTCGTCGATCCAGGCGTGGAAAACCCCCGGATTGTCCTGCCACCGGGGCGGGTTCTCACACGATTGATCGAACATATGTTCGATGATACCACATATGCAGACCCGCCACCTCAACCCGGCCGGGTTACCCTGTGCGGGTGCCAAAAGTGGTGTCAGTCAACGTGGCTCAGCCCAAGACGAATCCCGATCCACGCGCGATGTCGAAGGTGACCGGCATCGACAAAGTGCCCACCTCCGAGCCGGTTGCGGTCCGTGCACCCGGGCCGATGCGCGGCGGGCTCGGCAGCGGCCTGGTCGGCGACACGATCGGCAATCCCAAGTACCACGGCGGCGATGACCAAGCCGTCTACGCCTACGCCCGCGAGGACCTCGACGAGTGGGAACAGCGACTCGAGCGCACCCTGACCGAGGGGATGTTCGGGGAAAACCTGACCACGTCGGGCATCGACGTCACGGGCGCGCTGATCGGCGAACGGTGGCGGGTCGGCACCGACGGCCTGCTGCTCGAAGTCTCCGCGCCGCGGACACCGTGCCGCACCTTCTCCGCGTTCCTGAACCTCAACCACTGGATCAAGACCTTCACCAAAGCCGGCCAACCCGGCGCCTACCTGCGGGTGATCACACCTGGAACCGTCCGGGCCGGGGACGAGGTCACCATCGAATCCCGGCCCGATCACGATGTGACGATCGGACTGGTGTTCCGCGCAAAAATGACTGAGCCGCAACTACTTTCAAAACTGACCGACGTGGAGGCGCTGTCGGCGGAGCTGAAGACCTACGTGCGTCGCAGGCTGGCGGCGCGACAAAGCTAGCCTGCCGTTCAGCGCTGCGCCGGTAGAATCGTCATGATGCTCGACCAATCCGCTCAACCAACGGTGTCCAGCGCTGCGCTCGATGCGCCGCTGGACCGGTTGCGTCTTCATGTCGACATCGTCGTCGTCGTCGCCGTTCTGGTGCTGACCAACCTGGTCGCGCACTTCACCACTGCGTGGGCCAGCATTGCGACCGTGCCGGCAGCCGCCGTCGGGCTGGTGCTATTGGTGCGGTGGCGCGGGCTGGACTGGACCGAACTCGGCCTCGGGCGTGAGCACTGGAAGTCCGGCATGGGCTACGCACTGGCCGCCGTGGCGTTGGTGGTGTCGGTCATCGGGGTCGGGGTGCTCCTGCCGATGACCCGTCCGATGTTCCTGAACAACCACTACGCGACCATCTCGGGCGCGCTGATCGCATCAATGGTCATCATCCCGCTGCAAACCGTCATCCCGGAGGAACTCGTCTTCCGCGGCGTGCTGCACGGCGCGCTGCAGCGGGCGTGGGGTTTCCGGGGCGTTGCGCTGGCCGGATCACTGCTGTTCGGATTTTGGCACATCGCCACGTCGTTGGGCCTGACCAGCAACAACGTCGGCTTCACCCACCTGTTCGGCGGCGGCGTCTTCGGCATGATGGCCGGGGTCACGATGGCGGTCATCGCGACGGGCGCGGCCGGGTTCGTGTTCAGCTGGTTGCGTCGGCGCAGCGGCAGCTTGATCGCGCCGATCGCGCTGCACTGGGCACTGAACGGGGTGGGCGCCCTGGCCGCCGCCCTGGTCTGGCACCTGTCGACCTGAGTCAGACCAGCAGCACTGCGGCGCCGGCGATCCGCCCGGAGCTGAGGTCGGCCAGCGCGCGATCGGCCTGTCCGAGGGCATATTCCGGCGTGGTGACCTCGATGCGATGCCTGGCCGCGAAATCGAGGAACGCGCGGGCGTCGGCGCGGGTGTTGGACGTCACCGACCGGATCTGCCGCTCTTGGAAGAGATGCCGCTGATAGTTCAGTGTCGGGATGTCGCTGAGATGGATGCCTGCCACCGATAGTGTGCCGCCACGGTCGAGGGCCTCGAGGGCGGGCAACACCAGGTCGCCGACGGGAGCGAACAGAATCGCCGCGTCCAGCGGCACCGGGGGCGGCTCGTCGGCCGCTTGAGCCGAGGCGGCACCCAGGGCCAGCGCCAGCTCGCGCGCCGCGGCACCGCGAGTCATGACATGGACCTCCGCGCCCTGCGCCAGCGCCACCTGTGCGGTGATGTGGGCGCTGCCCCCGAACCCGTACAACCCCAGTCGTCCGCCGGGCGGCAGGTCGGCGCGCAACAGCGACCGGTATCCGATGATCCCGGCGCACAACAACGGCGCCAACTCGGTGTCGGCGTACCCACTGGGCAGGTGATGCGCGAAAGCGGCAGGTACGGTGGCGAATTCGGCGTAACCGCCATCGGCGTCCCAGCCGGTGTAGCGCGATAACGGGCACAGGTTCTCCTCGCCCCGACGGCAGTACTTGCACTGCCCGCAGGTATGACGCAGCCACGCGATGCCGACCCGGTCCCCCACCGCGAAATCAGCGCTACCGACCGCCGATCCCACCTCGACGACCTCGCCGACGACCTCGTGGCCGGGGATCACCCGCTCACAGTGCACGGGCAGATCACCCTCGCTGACATGCAGGTCGGTACGGCACACTCCGCAGGCCAGCACCGCGACCAGCAGGTCTGCCGATCCGGGCCGCGGGATCTCGGTGGTGACGCGTTCGAGTGGCTTGGTGTCCATCGGTCCGGGCCGACGCACCTGCCACGCGGTCATGGAGGTCGGCTGTGACGCCATCAGGTCATCATGCCGCGCGACTACCGCCGCAGGCGGCTACGTGCTGCGTACCTTTCCGACGATCCAGAGCAGAATCACCGAGCCCAGGATCGCGGTGAAGAAGGTGAACCACCAGCCCCCCGACGCGGTGTCGAAGGCGAAGCTGAGCAGGAAGCCGCCGAGGAGTGCCCCGGCCACGCCGATGACGATGTTCATCAGAATGCCGGAACCGGCGCCTTTGACGATCTTGCCGGCGATCCATCCGGCCAGAGCACCGATGATGATGTAGCCGATAAGGCCCACGCTGGTCAGAGTTGTTGAGCGAGCGAGAATTTCGGTCGCTGCGACGACGTCCATGAGGGGTCTCCTTGCAATCACTGACACGCCCAGCCCAAGTGCCGGACCGTGAGGTCGGGTATACCCGTTCTACGTGACTAATTCGACCTAAGCCGGTTGGCTGCGCGGCTGTGTCACAGCCGGCGTTCCTGCGGCGGGAGCCTGAGCGGGTGCTGGCGCCGGCGCACCCGGTTCGGGTGCGGGGGCAGCGGGTGCGGGTGCCGGGGCACCCGGAACAGGTGCCGGAGCGCCTGGAGCAGGTGCCGGGGCACCTGGAACAGCGCCTTCGGGAGCCGGCGCCGCGGGAGCTGTCCAGGGCCGGATGGACTCGGCCAGGATCTTCGCGGCGTTCTTGTCGATCGGGTTGTTCGACGTGCCCAGCCATACCACGAACCAGCGCTGCGGAGGTCCGGCCGTGGGGGTGGCCCCTGCCGGAGTTCCGACCACCCCGGTCCAGATCTGTCCGACCGGCTTGCTGGCGTCGCTGAACTTGACTTCGTAGTAGGACGCGCTGCCCGAGATCCCGTTCGCGTTGAGCGGCACCGACTCCTGGTTCAGCCGGGTGCCCGGATACGGCATGAAGAACTCACCCATGTCCGAACCCAGCCGGACGGCGGCCTTGGGGTTGGTGGCTTCAGCGCTCGCGTAGAGCTTCTGGTCCAGCCGGCCCAGCACGATCCGGGTGTCGTTGGCGATCGGCGGAGCCTGCCCCGGCATCGGAGCTTCACCGGCCGACTTGCTCAGCAGCGCCGAACCGTAGTCGAGGTGGGACGCATCGGACTCCACCCAGCCGCCCGGGATGACGAAGCTGAATCCACCGACGGCGTTGGTCACCCGTCCGGGTTCGGGCGCCGCCGGGTCGGGCGGCGGGGCGTTCGGGTCGGCCGGCGGGACCGCGTTGGGGTCGCCTGGCTGCGCATTCGGGGTGGGCGGCGCGCCGGGTGCCGGTGATGCGCCCGGCGCCGGTGACGCACCCGGTGCCGGTGAGGCGCCTGCCGCCGGCGGCGCCGGCGTGGACGGGCTCGCCCCGGGAGCCGGTGCCGGGGAGTTCGGCGCTCCCGGAGCTGCAGGCTGGGAGGACGGAGTCGGCGTCGGGGGCGCCGGTTCCGGGTCGGCGGCGGAAGTGGCCGGCAATGCAATGGTCACGACGCTGGCACCGGTCGCCGCGGCGATAGCCAACGACGCCCAAAGTCCCTTGCGGCGGGTCGGGTTCGAGTCAACCTGATGCATGGCGACGAACCTACCGTGTTGACGCTGTGAAGCAAGGACGGCCCGCCCGGTGTCTTGGCAGTTCGTTCGGGCGTCTTGGCTCACAGATGACGGCGCAGCGCAGGATGCAGCGCCACTTCGCCGGCCTTGACGCTGAACCAGACCCGGTCGCCGGTCGTGAGCTGCAGATCGGCCGCGGCATCGACGGTGATGCCGGCGGCCAGCCCGGGTGCCCCGTCGGGTTGTTCCGCGCCGCGTACCAGGACCGCGGGTCCGCGGGTATCCAACTCGGCGACGACCACTTCGACGGTGTTGCGCGGGCTGCCGTGCGGCCGGGTCGGAAACACGGCCACGCTCGCCGGCGCGAAGACCGCCACCGCAGCTTGACCGGGGCCGACGTCAGTGTCCTCGCCGGCAGTCCCCTGCCAGACCTGTCCGGACCCGCTGTGCAGGGCTCCGTCGGACCCGATCGTTCCGCTGATCAGGTTGACGCCGGCGAACCGGGCGCCGAACCGGCTTCGCGGCGCGGCCAGCACTTGGGCGGCCGGCCCGATTTCGGCGATCTTGCCCGACTCGAGCACCAGCACGCGATCGGCCAGCGTGAACACGTCCAGCAGGTCGTGGGTGACCAACACGACCGCACAGCCGGTGCGCGCTACGACATCGCGCAAGACCCCACGGATCGAGCCGGCGGCCGCCACGTCCAGGCCGCTCAACGGCTCGTCGAGCAACAATGCCTCCGGCTCGGCCGCCAGCGCCCGGGCGATTGCCACACGCTGAGCCTGCCCACCCGACAACTGCCGCGGTTTGCGGTCCGCCAACTGCTCGGCATCCACCTCGCCCAGCCAGCGCAGGGCCACGGCCCGGCTTTCCCGCGCTCGTCCGAGCCGAAGCGTGCGGCCGCTGCGGGGCCCGAACGCGACGTTGGCGGCGACGTCCAGGTGCGGAAACAGCAGCGAGTCTTGCTGTAGCAACCCGACTCGACGGCGATGGGTGGCCACGTTCAACCCGGCCGCGGTGTCGGTGAGCACCCGATCTCCCAGCCGCACCACACCCGCGTCGGGCGTGACCAGGCCGGCGATGATCTGCAGGACCGTCGACTTCCCGGCGCCGTTGGGTCCGAGCACCGCCAGCACCTCGCCGGCGGACACCGCCAACTCCACGTCTACGTGCCGTTCCTCCAGCACCGCACGCAACTGCAGATCGCTCATCGCCGGCTACCGTGCTTCGGACCCAGTCAGGCGGCGCGCGCCGAGTCCCAGCACCACCAACGCCGCCACCGCCACCAGCAGCAGCGACAGTGCCACCGCGGCATCCGGGTCGCTCACCCGCTGCAGGTAGATCTCCAGCGGCAGCGTGCGGGTAACCCCTTGCAGCGACCCGGCGAACGTGAGGGTGGCACCGAACTCCCCCAGCGAGCGGGCGAAAGCCAGGACCGCGCCCGAGACCAGTCCCGGGAGCAGTAGCGGCAGGGTGACTCGCCACCAGGTCGTGGTGGGCCGGGCGCCCAGGGTCGCCGCCACCACCTCGTAGTCGGCCCCGGCGGTGCGCGCGGCACCCTCCAGGGAGATCACCAGGAACGGCAGCGAGACGAAGGTCTGCGCCAACACCACCGCGGCGGTACTGAAAGCGATGCTGACTCCCGCCGCCTCCAGAAATTGCCCGACCAGACCGAGTCGGCCGAAGGCGTACAACAACGCGATGCCGCCTACCACCGGCGGCAACACCAGCGGCACCAGGATCAACGGCCGCAGGATGCGCACCAGCCGTAGCCGGCTGCGCGCCAGCACCAGCGCCATCGGAACGCCGAGCAGGACGCACAGCACCGTGCTCGCCGTGGCGGTCTTCAGGCTCAGCGACAGCGCGGTCGCCGACGAGTCACTGCTGATCAGCGACCAGAAATGCGGCCAGTCGACCTGAACCGCAATCGCGACCAGCGGCAGTGCCACGAACAGCGTCCCGACCCCGGCGGGCGGGTAGATCCAGCGCGGCAGACTGGTCGACGTGCGCATCAAGGCTCGACGAAACCCGCCCGGCCCAGGATCTGCTGCCCGGTCTCGCCGGTCACCAGCGCCAGAAATTTCTGCGCCGGCCCAGATTGGGGTGCTTTCTTCAGCACCGCGATGGGATAGGTGTTCAGCACACCGGCGGCCTCGGGGAATCGAACCGTCGCCACCTTGTTCCCGGCGTCGAGCGCATCGGTGACGTAGACCAGCGCGGCGTCGGCTTGTCCGGTGGTGACCTTGTTGAGGGCGTCGGTGACGCTCGGTTCCTCGCTGACCGGATGCAGCTTGATCCCGCCGGCGTCTTCGACGCGTGCGGTGGCCGCGCCGCACGGCACCGGACGCTGACAGATCACCACGTTCAGTCCCGGTCTGGTCAGGTCGGCCAACGAGGTGATGTTCGCAGGGTTGCCCGGCGCGGTCACGATGACCAGCGTGTTCGCGGCGAAGTTCACCGGATCCGCGGCCAGCAGTCCCTGCGCGGCGACCCGGTCCATCTGTGCGGTGTCCGCGGAGGCGAACACGTCGGCGGTCGCGCCCTGGGTCAGCTGGGTGGCCAGATCGGACGAACCCGCGAAATCGAACTTGACGTCCACCCCGGGGTTGTCCGTCCTGAACCGTTCGCCGATCTGGGTGAATGCTCTGTTCAACGACGCGGCCGCGAACACCACGATCGACCGGTCCCCCGACACCGGCGAATGACACGCAGCCAGGCTCCCGTGCAGCAATATCGCTATGAAAAGGACCATCGACCCACGGCGGCGCACCGGTCAAAACTAACGCCGCGACACCGCGGCTGAATAGTTATGCAAATCGTCAGCGCGTCGTGGCGGTGTCCGGTTTCCCGGAATAGCTACTGTCCAGTAACATGGACCGCAATCGTGGCGTAGCACGCTGAGTTCGCAGCCGAGGCGCTCTAGGTGTGTTGGGTTCGACGGTGAACACGAGGAGGTCAGGCCGTGGAGGTTGTAGTCACTGGCGGGGACACCGATCTGGGGCGCACGGTAGCCGAGAGCTTCCGTGACGACGGCCACAAGGTGACCCTGGTAGGCGCCCGGGGCAGCGACCTCGAGGTCGCCGCCAAAGAACTCGACGTCGACGCGATCGTCTGCGACACCACCGACCCCGCCAGCCTCCAAGAGGCTCGCAACCTTTTTCCGCATCATCTGGACACCATCGTCAACATCCCGGCACCTACCTGGGATGCGGGCGATCCGCGCACCTACTCGCTGTCCGACACCGCCACCGCGTGGCGCCGGACCCTGGACGCGACCGTGCTCTCCGCGGTGCTGACCGTCCAGTGCGTCGGTGACCACCTGCGCTCCGGCGGCAACATCATCAGCGTGCTGCCCGAGAACCCCGCCACCGGCAGCGTCGACGCGGCGATCAAGGCCGCGTTGTCCAGTTGGGTCAGCGGGCAGGCCGAGGTCTACGGCACCCGCGGCATCACCGTCAACGCCGTCGCCTGCGGCCGCAGCGCACAGCCCGGCTATGACGGTCTGTCCCGCACCCCGGCTTCCGTCGCGGCCGAGATCGCCCGGCTGTCGCTGTTCTTGACCACCCCGGCGGCCCGGCACATCACCGGTCAGACACTGCACGTCAGCCACGGCGCGCTGGCTCAGTTCGCCTGATCAGCGCGGCGCTCAGCGCCGATCGCTACGGTAAGAGCCGTGACTATTCGGCTTGGTTTCCAGATTCCCAGATTCTCTTACGGCACGGGTGTGGAGAAGCTGTTCCCCACCGTCGTCGCACAAGCGCGCGAAGCCGACGCCGCCGGCTACGACTCGCTGTTCGTGATGGACCACTTCTACCAACTGCCCATGATCGGCAGTCCGGACGAGCCGATGCTGGAGGCCTACACGGCGCTGGGCGCGCTGGCCACCGCGACCGAGCGGCTGCAGCTTGGCACCCTGGTCACCGGCAACACCTACCGCAACCCCGCCCTGCTGGCCAAGATCATCACCACCCTGGACGTGGTGAGCGGCGGACGGGCGGTTCTGGGCCTCGGGACGGGCTGGTTCGAACTGGAACATCGCCAGCTGGGCTTCGAGTTCGGCACCTTCACCGACCGGTTCAACCGGCTCGAAGAGGCGTTGCAGATCATCGATCCGATGATCAAGGGCGAGCGGGCGACCGTCTCCGGCGACTGGTACACCGCCGAATCCGCACTGGCCGAACCCCGCTACCGCGACCGCGTCCCGATCCTCATCGGGGGCAGTGGCGAGAAGAAGACCTTCGGCATCGCCGCGCGCTACGCCGACCATCTCAACATCATCGCGGCATTCGACGAACTGCCCCGCAAGATCGACGCCGTCAAAGCCCGGTGCGAGGAAGTCGGTCGGGACCCGGCGACACTGGAGACCAGCCTGATGTTGAGCGTGATACTCGACGAGAACGCGAAACCGGAACACCTGCCGGAAAACGTCAGTGCCCGGATGGCGATCGGCGGGCCCGCTCAGATCGCCGAGCAGGTCCAGTCCCGGGTGCTCGACGCGGGAGTGGGCGGGGTGATCATCAACCTGCCGAACGGGCACCTTCCCGGGGTGATCACCGCTGCCGCCGAAGCGCTGCGGCCGCTGTTGGGCCTCTGACCGCACGCCGCGATCGTTAGTGTGGCTCATTACACAGGCCCGTGGCTGGGTTTTGCCGGGGTGGGTTGACTAGGCTCAAAAGTGTTAATAGCTAACTGAAGTCGCCCGTCAAGGAGACCCCGTCAGGAGCAGCGGAAACATGAGCAGTAAGCCAGAACCCACTGTTGAACCGCGCCCTCGCCATCGGGTGGTGATCATCGGGTCAGGCTTCGGCGGACTCAATGCGGCAAAGAAGCTCAAGCGTGCCGACGTCGACATCAAGCTGATCGCGCGCACCACCCATCACCTGTTTCAACCCTTGCTGTACCAGGTGGCCACCGGCATCATCTCCGAGGGCGAAATCGCGCCACCCACCCGAGTGGTACTGCGTAAGCAGCGCAACGTGCAGGTGCTGCTCGGCAACGTCACCCACATCGACCTGGCCCGCCGGGTCGTGGTGTCGGAGTTGCTCGGCCACACCTACGAGACGCCCTACGACAGCCTGATCATCGCCGCCGGCGCGGGCCAGTCTTATTTCGGCAACGACCATTTCGCCGAGTTCGCCCCCGGGATGAAGTCCATCGACGACGCGCTGGAACTGCGTGGCCGTATCTTGAGCGCCTTCGAACAGGCCGAGCGGTCCAGCGACCCGGAACGACGCGCCAAACTGCTCACCTTCACCGTTGTCGGCGCGGGTCCCACCGGCGTCGAGATGGCCGGGCAGATCGCCGAATTGGCCGAACACACCCTCAAGGGGGCGTTTCGGCACATCGACTCGACCAAAGCTCGGGTGATCCTGCTCGATGCCGCCCCCGCCGTGCTGCCGCCGATGGGTGAGAAGCTCGGCGAGCGCGCCGCCAGACGGTTGGAGAAGCTGGGCGTGGAAATCCAGCTCGGTGCCATGGTCACCGACGTGGACCGCAACGGCATCACCGTCAAGGACGCCGACGGCACCGAGCGGCGCATCGAGTCGGCGTGCAAGGTGTGGTCCGCCGGTGTGCAGGCCAGCAGGCTGGGTCGTGACCTGGCCGAGCAGTCCGACGTCGAACTCGACCGGGCCGGCCGGGTGCAGGTGTTGCCCGACCTGTCGATCCCGGGACACCCCAACGTCTTCGTCGTCGGCGACATGGCGGCCGTGGAAGGTGTACCGGGCGTGGCGCAGGGAGCGATCCAGGGCGCCAAGTACGTCGCCAACAACATCAAGTCGGAGCTGGCCGGTGCCGACCCAGCGGAGCGAGAGCCGTTCCAGTACTTCGACAAAGGGTCGATGGCCACGGTGTCGCGGTTCTCGGCGGTGGCCAAGATCGGGCCGCTGGAATTCAGCGGCTTCATCGCCTGGCTGATCTGGCTGGTGCTGCACCTGGTGTACCTGATCGGTTTCAAGACCAAGATCACCACGCTGCTGTCCTGGACGGTGACGTTCCTGAGTACCCGCCGCGGTCAGCTGACCATCACCGATCAACAGGCGTTCGCTCGAACGCGCCTCGAACAACTGGCGGAGTTGGCGGCCGAAGCCCAAGCGAGCGCGGTCACCAAAGTAGCCAGCTGACCGTCACGCCTCCAGGTTCTGCAGTCGCACCTGGCCGCGCGCGACCAGCCGACCGTCGTCGTCGGTGATCGTCACCTGCCACAGCTGCTGGCGGCGGCCACGGTGCACCGGATCGGCCGTGCCGTAGACGGTGCCTGATTTGATGGCACGCAGGAAGTCGGTGTTGTTGTTGACGCCCACCACGTTGCCGCCGCCATGCTCGGCCAGCCAGGTGTAAGCCGCCACGCTCGCCATGCTCTCGATCATCGAGCAGTAGACCCCGCCGTGTACCAGGCCCATCGGCTGCAGCAGCGCGGGCTTGACCTCGAGTTGCGCGCGTGCCCCGTCGGGACTCAGTTCGGTGAACCGCAGACCAAGCTGCTGGTCGAACGGGGCGGAGAACTCGACGGAATCCGGGTCAGGCGCAGGCGACACGCCCTTGTGTCTACACGACTCGTCTCCGGTTGTTGTCCACCCCCGAAAAACAGGCGAGCCCCGTGCACCAGGCACGGGGCTCGCCGATCGAGTAGACCGGGGGTCACTGCAGCCCTCAGGACACTTCCGCGGTCCTTGTTGCTCGACCACAGCTAGCATAGGCAAGGCTGCCCTAATATTGCAAGCATTGATTGCGTAGGGTGTCTGGAAGAGTCGTTCAACGAAATGCCGATTCGCGCAACATCGGGTACGACACTCGGTAGTAAGCCGGAGTACGCTGGTACCAACGCTCAGGAGATGAACTATGGCCAAGCTGACGCGGCTGGGGGATCTGGAACGGGCCGTGATGGATCACCTGTGGTCCATGACCGAACCGCAGACCGTACGCCAGGTGCACGAAGCGTTGTCGGCGCGCCGCGACCTCGCGTACACCACCGTGATGACCGTTTTGCAGCGGTTGGCGAAAAAGAACCTGGTCTCCCAGATCCGCGACGACAGGGCGCACCGCTACGCCCCCGTCCACGGCCGCGACGAACTGGTCGCCGGGTTGATGGTCGACGCGCTCGCCCAGGCGCAAGACTCCGGCAGTCGGCAAGCCGCGCTGGTGCACTTCGTCGAACGTGTCGGGGCCGACGAGGCCGATGCGCTGCGCCGCGCACTCGCCGAATTGGAAGCGCACCACCGCAATTCGCCATCTGCTGGACCTCCGGCCGACGACTGAGGGACAATTACAGCGTGTCCGCGCTGGCCTTCACCATCCTCGCGGTGCTGCTGGCCGGCCCGACACCGGCTGTGTTGGCCCGCGCCGCGTGGCCGTTGCGCGCTCCCCGGGCCGCGATGGTGCTCTGGCAGGCCGTCGCGCTGGCCGCGGTGCTCTCGACATTCAGTGCCGGCATCGCCATTGCCAGCAGGTTGCTGATGCCCGGTCCGGACGGTCGGCCCACTGCCGGGATCCTGGACGCCGAGAGCCGCCTCGGGTGGCCGCTGTGGGCCGCCTACCTCACCGTCTTCGCCCTGACCGTCCTGGTCGGGATCCGGCTCATGGTGGCGGTGCTCCGGGTCGCCATCGCAACCCGGCGCCGACGGGCGCACCACCGCATGGTGGTGGATCTGGTCGGGCGGGATTCGGTGCGCGCCCAACCGTGTGCGCGCACCCGCGACCTGCGGGTGCTGGACGTCGAGCAACCCCTGGCCTACTGCCTGCCCGGGGTGCGCAGCCGCGTCGTGGTCAGCGAAGGGGCGCTCAATACGCTGACCGACGCCGAAGTCACCGCGATCCTGACCCACGAGCGGGCCCACCTGAGGGCCCGTCACGACCTCGTGCTGGAGGCATTCACCGCCGTACACGCCGCCTTCCCCCGCGTGGTGCGCAGCGCCAACGCGCTCGGAGCGGTGCGACTGCTGGTGGAATTGCTGGCCGACGACACCGCGGTACGGGTCACCGGGCGCACCCCGCTGGCCCGGGCGCTGGTCGCCTGCGCGTCCGGACGGGCGCCGTCGGGGGCCCTGGCCGCGGGCGGACCCAGCACCGTGGTTCGGGTGCGCCGGTTGTCCGGCCGCCCGAACAGTCTGATGTTGTCGGTGGCCGCTTATCTGGCGGCGGCGGCGGTCCTGGTGGTACCCACTATCGCGCTGGCCGTGCCCTGGCTGACCGAGCTGCACCGATTGGTCAGCGTCTAGGCCGAGCCCACCCGTGTAGCGCCGTCAGTCCGTTGTGACAGTGTGTTTCCGAACAGCTTCCGCACATGCTCGAGCAATAGTTCGCCAACCCCGAGAGGCAGGACATGAGTTCGTCGGATTCGCCAACCGCGACCGCGCAGATCGGAGTCACCGGCCTGGCGGTGATGGGCTCGAACCTGGCCCGCAACTTCGCGCGACACGGCTACACCGTCGCGCTGCACAACCGATCCGTGGCAAAGACCGACGCGCTGCTGCAAGAGCACGGCTCGGACGGCAACTTCGTCCGCACCGAGACGATCCCGGAATTCCTTGCCGCCCTGGAAAAACCGCGACGCGTCATCATCATGGTCAAGGCCGGTGACCCCACCGACGCCGTCATCAACGAGCTCGCCGACGCGATGGAAGAAGGCGACATCATCATCGACGGCGGCAACGCCCTTTACACCGACACCATCCGTCGGGAGAAGGCGATCCGCGAGCGGGGCCTGCACTTCGTCGGCGCCGGGATCTCCGGCGGCGAGGAGGGGGCGCTGAACGGACCGTCGATCATGCCCGGCGGGCCGGCCGAATCCTACGAATCGCTGGGGCCACTGCTCGAAGAGATCTCCGCGCACGTCGACGGCGTGCCGTGCTGCACGCACATCGGCCCCGACGGCGCCGGGCATTTCGTCAAGATGGTGCACAACGGCATCGAATACTCCGACATGCAGCTGATCGGTGAGGCCTACCAGCTGCTGCGCGATGCACTGGACAAATCGGCGGCGGAGATCGCCGACGTCTTCGACGAATGGAACAAGGGCGACCTGGACAGCTTCCTGGTGGAAATCACCGCCAAGGTGTTGCGCCAGACCGATGCGAAGACCGGCAAACCGCTCGTCGACGTCATCGTCGACGAGGCCGAGCAGAAAGGCACCGGCCGGTGGACGGTGAAGTCGGCGCTGGATCTCGGGGTGCCGGTCACCGGCATTGCCGAGGCGGTGTTCGCCCGTGCGTTGTCGGGTTCGGTGGCTCAGCGCAAGGCGACCACCGGACTGGCTTCCGGCGAACTGCGCGACAAACCGGCCGACCCCGAGCAGTTCGTCGAGGACGTCAAGAAAGCCCTGTACGCGTCGAAGATCATCGCCTACGCCCAGGGCTTCAACCAGATCCAGGCCGGCAGCGCCGAATACGGCTGGGATCTCACCCCGGGCGATCTGGCGACCATCTGGCGCGGCGGCTGCATCATCCGGGCCAAGTTCCTCAACCGGATCAAGGACGCGTTCGACGAGGACCCCGACTTGCCGACGTTGATCGTCGCCCCCTATTTCCGCAGCGCGATCGAGGCGGCCATCGACAGTTGGCGTCGGGTGGTGGTGTCTGCCACACAGTTGGGTATTCCGATTCCGGGGTTCTCGTCGGCGTTGTCCTACTACGACGGGTTGCGGACCGAACGGCTGCCCGCCGCGCTCACCCAGGGCCTGCGTGACTTCTTCGGCGCGCACACCTATGGCCGCACCGACGAGGACCGAAGCAAGAAGTTCCACACCCTGTGGAGCGGAGACCGAAGCGAAGTTCCTGCCTGACACGATGAAGTTCCTTGATGGGCACCGCCCGACGTTCGACCTGACCTACAACGACGTGTTCGTGGTGCCGAACCGGTCCGAGGTGGCGTCGCGGTTCGACGTCGACCTGTCCACCGTCGACGGTTCCGGGACCACCATTCCGGTGGTGGTCGCCAACATGACCGCCGTCGCCGGACGCCGCATGGCCGAGACGGTCGCCCGCCGCGGCGGCATCGTCATCCTGCCGCAGGATCTGCCGATCCCCGCGGTGCAGCAGATGGTGCAGTTCGTCAAGAGCCGCGACCTGGTGCTCGATACGCCGGTGATGCTGGCGCCCGACGATTCGGTGTCCGACGCGCTGGCGCTGATCCACAAGCGCGCCCACGGCGTCGCGGTGGTGGTGTTCGAGGGTCGGCCGATCGGCGTGGTGCGCGAGGCGTCGTGCGTAGGGGTGGACCGGTTCACCCGGGTGCGCGACGTCGCGGCCACGGACTTCGTCACCGCGCCGGTGGGCACCGAACCGCGCAAGATCTTCGACCTGCTCGAACACGCGCCGATCGACGTGGCGGTGGTGACCGGTCCCGACGGTGCTCTGGCCGGTGTGCTGACCCGCACCGGGGCGATCCGCACCGGCATCTACCACCCGGCCGTCGACGCCGCGGGCCGGCTGCGCATCGGTGCGGCCGTCGGTATCAACGGCGACGCGGCAGCCAAAGCTCAGGCTCTCGCCGAGGCCGGGGTGGACCTGCTGGTGATCGACACCGCACACGGGCACCAGGTCAAGGCCCTCGAGGCGATCAAGGCGATCGCCGCGCTGGATCTGGGTATCCCACTGGCCGCCGGAAACGTGGTGTCCGCCGAGGGCACCCGCGACCTGATCGAAGCCGGTGCCGGCATCGTCAAGGTCGGGGTGGGTCCGGGTGCGATGTGCACCACCCGGATGATGACCGGCGTCGGCCGCCCACAGTTCTCTGCTGTCGTCGAATGTGCTTCTGCGGCAAGGGATTTGGGTGGCCATGTGTGGGCGGACGGCGGTATCCGGCATCCGCGGGACGTGGCCCTGGCGCTGGCCGCCGGAGCGTCCAACGTGATGATCGGGTCCTGGTTCGCCGGCACCTACGAGTCCCCCGGCGATCTGATGCGTGACCGTGAGAACCAGCCGTACAAGGAGAGCTACGGGATGGCGTCCAAGCGGGCGGTCGTCGCCCGCACCGGCGCGGACAGCCCGTTCGACCGCGCCCGCAAAGCGCTGTTCGAAGAGGGCATCTCGACGTCGCGGATGGGACTGGACCCGGACCGCGGCGGCGTCGAGGACCTGATCGATCACATCACCTCCGGTGTGCGCAGCACCTGCACCTACGTGGGCGCGGCGAACCTGGAGGAGTTGTACGAGCGGGCGGTGGTCGGCGTGCAGTCGGCCGCGGGGTTTGCGGAGGGGCATCCGCTGCCCACCGGTTGGTGAAACGCTGATGAACCACTCCAGCACCGTGGTCAGCGTGCTGGCCATTCTGGCGCTCACCTTGGGGACCGCGGTGTTCGTGGCCGCCGAGTTCTCATTGACGGCGTTGGATCGCAGCGTCGTGGAGGCCAATGCCCGCAGCGGCGCCGGTCGGGACCGCTTCATCCGGCGGGCCCACCGCCGGCTGTCGTTCCAGCTGTCGGGCGCGCAGCTGGGTATCTCGATCACCACCCTGGGTACCGGCTATCTGATCGAGCCGCTGGTGGCCGATCTCCCCCACTCGTGGCTGGACCGGCTGGGGACTCCCGATCGGCTGGCCGGTGCCGTCACCGGGTTTCTCGCGCTGGTGGTGGTGACCTCGGTGTCGATGATCTTCGGTGAACTGGTGCCCAAGTACCTGGCGGTGGCCCGACCGCTGCGTACCGCACGCGCCGTCGTGCTCCCGCAATGGTTGTTCTCGGTGGTGTTCACCCCGGCGATCCGGCTCACCAACGGGGCGGCCAACTGGATCGTGCGCCGGCTGGGCATCGAGCCGGCCGAGGAGTTGCGCTCGGCCCGTACGGCGCAGGAGCTGGTGTCGCTGGTGCGCACCTCGGCACGCAGCGGGTCGCTGGATGACGTCACGGCGGCGTTGATGCACCGCTCGCTGCAGTTCGGCGCCCGCACGGCCGAGGAGCTGATGACCCCCCGGCCCAAGATCGTGGCCCTGCAGACCGATGACACCGTCGCCGACCTGATCGCCGTCGTCGCCGACACGGGTTTTTCCCGGTTTCCGGTCGTGCGCGGCGACCTCGACGAGACCGTCGGCATCGTGCACGTCAAGCAGGTGTTCGCGGTCCCGCCGGCCGAGCGGGCGACCAGGCTGTTGACGACGGTCGCGCGGCCGGTCGCGGTGGTGCCGTCGACGCTGGACGGCGACGCGGTGCTGGCGGCGATCCGCGCGCATCCGCTGCAGACCGCCATGGTGGTCGACGAGTACGGCGGCACCGCGGGCATGGTCACCGTCGAGGACCTGATCGAGGAGATCGTCGGAGACGTCCGCGACGAACACGACGACGCGACACCCGATGTGGTGGCATCCGGCAGTGGTTGGCGGGTCTCGGGCCTACTGCGGATCGACGAGGTGCAAACCGCGACCGGCTACCGCGCTCCCGAGGGGCCTTACGAGACGATCGGCGGGCTGGTATTGCGGGAGCTCGGACACATTCCGGAGGCCGGCGAATCGGTCGAGTTGCCCTCGCTGGACCGTAACGGCCTGCCCGACGAGTCGGTGCGCTGGCAGGCGAAGGTGGTCGAGTTGGACGGCCGCCGTATCGACCAGCTCGAGCTCACCGAGGTCGGCGCGCCCGATACCGGCTCGCACCGGGGCAGCCGATGAACTCCCTCCTGGCGTTGCTGTTGGCGGTCCTGCTGATCGCGCTCAACGGCTACTTCGTGGGTGCCGAGTTCGCCCTGATCTCGGCGCGGCGCGACCGCCTCGAGGCGCTGGCCGAACAGGGCCGGGCCAGCGCCGTGACGGTGATCCGGGCCGGCGAACAGCTGCCGGCGATGCTGGCGGGTGCGCAACTGGGTGTCACGGTGTCCTCGCTGCTGCTCGGACGGATCGCCGAACCGGCGGTGGCCCAGGTGTTGCGAACCTGGCTCGGCCTGGCCGGCATCTACCCGGCGTTGATGCACACGTTGGCGTTCGTGGTCGCGTTGGCGCTCGTGGTGACCCTGCACGTGCTGCTGGGCGAGATGGTGCCCAAGAACATCGCGCTGGCCGGTCCGGAACGCACCGCGATGTTGCTGGTCCCGGCGTACCTGCCTTACGTGCGTGTCGCGCGACCGATCATCGTGTTCTACAACAAGTGCGCCAATGGGATATTGCGGCTGCTGGGCGTTGAGCCCAAGGACGAAATCGACAGCACCGTGTCCACGGCGGAACTGTCCGAGCTGATCGCCGAATCGCTGTCCGAAGGTCTGCTCGACCACGAGGAACACGTCCGGCTGACCCGGGCTCTGCAGATCCGCAGCCGGGTGGTCGGCGACGTCGCGGTGCCGCTGGCCAAGGTTCATGCGGTGTCGGTGGCCGAGGCCGGCTCGGGACCCACCATCGGTGCCGTCGAGCAGGCCCTGGCCCAGACCGGCTATTCCCGTTTTCCGGTGGTGGACCGCGACGGCAGCTACATCGGCTACCTGCACATCAAAGACGTGCTGGCGCTCGGCGACGACCCCCAGACCGTGATCGACCGGGCCCTGGTCCGAGCCCTGCCGCAAGTGCCCGAGTCGCTGGGACTGCCCGATGCGCTGTCGCGGATGCGTCGCAGCAACAGCCACCTGGCTCTGGTGACCGCCAGTGACGGCGCGGCCGGGAGCGAAGTCGTCGCGCTGGTGGCGCTGGAAGACCTGGTGGAGGACCTGGTGGGAAGCATGCGTGAGGTGGCGCCCCGCGATTGAGTGGCCGTAGCCCCGTATGATTTGGGCGTTCTCATGAGCGTTGCCACAAAGCAATTCACCGTGCTCGCAACCTTGCCGCGGGCCAACCCGTCAGCGCGCCATGACCTGGTACGGCGAATCGGCCAGGCTACGCTCGTCACGCTGCCGCTCGGTAGGCTGACGGTAGCTAACTGGGTCCAGCAGAGGGCGGTGCGAGGGTGCTGAGGGGCCGGTAAAGGCCATTACGGAGGAGAATCATCATGACTGATCGCGGGGCCGAGCGGGTTACCCAGGGCAACTTGCAGGTTGCCAGGGTTCTCTATGACTTCGTGAACAACGAGGCCCTGCCCGGCACCGGCATCGATCCGGACAGCTTCTGGGCGGGCGTGGACAAGGTGGTCACCGACCTCACCCCCCGCAACCAGGAACTGCTGAAGACCCGCGAGGAGCTGCAGGCCCAGATCGACAAGTGGCACCGGCACCGGGTGCTCGAGCCGCTCGACCCGGAGGCCTACCGGCAGTTCCTCACCGAGATCGGATATCTGCAGCCCGAACCGGACGACTTCACGATCACCACCTCCGGCGTTGACGACGAGATCACCAGCACCGCGGGTCCGCAGCTGGTGGTCCCGGTGCTCAACGCGCGCTTCGCATTGAACGCCGCCAACGCGCGGTGGGGCTCGCTGTACGACGCGCTCTACGGCACCGATGTCATCTCCGAAGCGGACGGCGCCGAGAAGGGCACCAGCTACAACAAGGTGCGCGGCGACAAGGTCATCGCCTATGCCCGCCGGTTCCTGGACGGTGCCGTGCCGCTCGCGTCGGGCTCGTGGTCGGATGCGACGGGTATCAGCATCGTCGACGGCCAGCTGCAGATCGACGCCGGCGGCCAGTCCACCGGCCTGGCCAGCCCGGAGAAGTTCGCCGGGTACCGCGGCGAACTCGGGTCACCCAGCTGGTCGGTGCTGCTGGTCAACAACGGGCTGCACATCGAGATCCTGATCGACCCGGAGGACTCGGTCGGCAAGACCGACGCCGCGGGCATCAAGGACGTGGTGCTGGAGTCGGCGATCACCACGATCATGGACTTCGAGGACTCGGTGACCGCGGTCGACGCCGACGACAAGGTGCTGGGCTACCGCAACTGGCTGGGCCTGAACAAGGGTGACCTGGCCGAGGAGATGAACAAGGGGGGCAAGACCTTCACCCGCCGGCTCAACGCCGACCGCACCTACACCACGCCGGACGGCGGCGAACTGATCCTGCCCGGGCGCAGCCTGTTGTTCGTGCGCAACGTCGGCCACCTGATGACCAACGACGCCATCGTCGACGGTGAGGGCAACGAGTTGCCCGAGGGAATCCAGGATGCGCTGTTCACCGGGCTGGCGGCGATCCACGGCCTGCGCAGCGGCGACCAGAACGGCCCGCTCCTCAACAGCCGCACGGGTTCGGTGTACATCGTCAAGCCCAAAATGCACGGACCCGACGAGGTCGCCTTCACGTGCGAGCTGTTCAGCCGCGTCGAGGACGTCCTCGGGTTGCCTCCGGGCACGCTCAAGGTCGGCATCATGGACGAAGAGCGCCGCACCACGGTCAACCTCAAGGCCTGCATCAAGGCGGCCGCCGACCGCGTCGTGTTCATCAACACCGGATTCCTGGACCGCACCGGCGACGAGATCCACACGTCCATGGAAGCCGGCCCGATGATCCGCAAGGGCGCGATGAAGAACAGCGTCTGGATCAAGGCCTACGAGGACGCCAACGTCGACACCGGGCTCGCCGCCGGCTTCAAAGGCAAGGCACAGATCGGTAAGGGCATGTGGGCGATGACCGAGCTGATGGCCGACATGGTCGAGCAGAAGATCGGCCAGCCCAAGGCCGGCGCCACCACCGCGTGGGTGCCCTCGCCGACCGCGGCCACCCTGCACGCCATGCACTACCACCAGGTCGACGTGGGCGCCGTACAGGACGAGCTGCAGGGTCAGAAGCGCACGACGATCGAAGAGTTGCTCACCATCCCGTTGGCCAAAGAGCTGGCCTGGGCGCCGGAGGAGATCCGCGAGGAGGTCGACAACAACTGCCAGTCGATCCTGGGCTACGTGGTGCGCTGGGTCGAGCAGGGCGTCGGCTGCTCCAAGGTGCCCGACATTCACAACACCGCCCTGATGGAGGACCGCGCGACGCTGCGCATCTCCAGCCAGCTGCTCGCGAACTGGTTGCGTCACGGCGTGATCACCAGCGAGGACGTCCGGGCCAGCCTGGAGCGGATGGCGCCGCTGGTCGACAAGCAGAACGAGGGCGACCGGGCTTACCGGCCGATGGCTCCTGACTTCGACGACAGCATCGCGTTCCTGGCCGCCGAGGAATTGATCCTGTCCGGCGGTCAGCAACCCAGCGGATACACCGAGCCGATCCTGCACCGCCGCCGTCGGGAATTTAAGGCCCGCGCGGGTGGGTAGGCACAGCAAGCCCGATCCCGAAGATTCGGTCCCAGAAGAGGATTCAGAGTTCGGCGCCGAGCCGGCCGCCGGCGGATCCGAGCCCGAGCAGCAGCCGCCGGACCTTGCGCCGTCCCAGGATTTCGGCTACCGGGACGAAAGCGCTTGGTCGCCGTTCTCGACAGAACCCCAGTATCCGGATGAGGACCGCGGCGCCGACGACGCGGATGCGGGTGCCGACGACTACCCCGACTTTGGTTTCCGGGAGCCAGACGCGGAACCGCCGTCGTCGGAGGCTTCGGCCGCCACGCCTCCTCCCCCGCTGTCCAGCGCCGGTCAGCGTGGCCAGAACGACTGGCAGGGCGGGCACCGCAGCACCGGCGGCCGACGTGGGGTGAGCGTCGGGGTGATCGTGGCGCTGGTCACCGTGGTCTTAGTGGTCGCAGGAGTGATCCTGTGGCGGTTCATCGGCGACGCGTTGTCGAATCGGTCGCACTCGGCGGCTGCGCGTTGCGTCGGAGGCAAGGATTCCGTCGCCGTCCTGACCGATCCTTCCATCGTCGACCCGATCAAAGGGCTGGCCGACAGCTACAACGCCCAGGCCGGCCCGATCGGTGACCGCTGCGTCACCGTGACCGTCAAGTCGGCCGGCTCCGACGCGATCCTGAGTGGGTTCGTCGGCAAATGGCCGGGTGACCTGGGCAACCAGCCGGGGCTGTGGATCCCGGGCAGTTCGGTGTCCGCTGCACGGCTGGCCGGGGCCACGGGCAAGCAGACCATCAGCGACAGCCGCTCGTTGGTGACCTCACCGGTAGTCCTGGCCATCCGGCCGGAGTTTCAGCAGGTACTGGCCAAACAGGACTGGGCCGCGCTGCCGGGCCTGCAGTCCAACCCCAATTCGATGGCCGGACTCAACCAGCCGTCGTGGGGGTCGCTGCGGCTGGCGATGCCGATCACCGGCAACAGCGACGCGTCCTTCCTGGCCGGTGAGGCCATAGCGGCCGCGTCGGCGCCCGCAGGGTCCCCACCGGACGCCGGCATGGGCGCGGTGCGCACCCTGATGAACGCGCAACCAAAGCTCGCCGACGACTCGTTGAACGAGGCGTTCAACGCGCTGCTCAAAGCCGGGGACGTGGCAGCGGCGCCGGTGCATGCGGTGGTCACCACCGAGCAGCAGCTGTTCCAGCGCGGCCAGTCGACGCCGGATGCCAAGAGCAAACTGGCTTCGTGGACTCCGCCGGGGCCGGTCGCGGTCGCCGACTATCCGACGGTGCTGCTCAGCGGGTCGTGGTTGTCGCAGGTGCAGACGACGGCGGCCAGTGAGTTCGCCCGGTTCCTGCACAAGCCCGAGCAGCTGGCCAAGCTGGGTAAGGCCGGATTCCGGGCGGACGGCGTCAAACCGCCGAGCAGCCCGGTGACCACCTTCCCGGCAATACCGGCGACGCTGTCGGTAGGCGACGAGGCGACCCGGGCCACGCTGGCCGACACCATGGCCTCGCCTTCGGCCGGGGTGGCCGCGACCATCATGCTCGACCAGTCGTTGCCGGTCGATGAAGGCGGCGGCAAGACCCGCCTCGCCAACGTCGTCGCCGCGCTCAGCAACAGGATCAAGGCGTTGCCCCCGACCGCGGTGATCGGCCTGTGGACGTTCGACGGCCACGAGGGCCGCTCGGAGGTGGCAGCCGGTCCGCTGACCGACCAGGTCAACGGCCAGCCGCGTTCGGCGGCGCTGCTTGGGGCACTGGACCGGCAGTACTCGTCCGGTGGAGGCGCGGTGTCGTTTACCACGCTGCGCATGATCTATCAGGAGATGCTGGCCAATTACCGTGCCGGGCAAGACAATTCGATCCTGGTGATCACCGCCGGACCGCACACCGACCAGTCTCTGGACGGGCCCGGGTTGCAGGAGTTCATCAAGAACGCCAACGACCCGGCCAGACCGGTCGCGGTCAACGTCATCGACTTCGGCGGCGACCCGGACCGCGCCACCTGGGAGGCCGTCGCCCGACTCAGCGGCGGCAGTTACCAGAACCTGCCGACGTCGGCGACGCCGGAACTGGCCACCGCGGTCAACAACTTCCTGAGCTGACCGATGGTCGACTTCACGCCGGATCCCGGGCTGTACCCCTTCCGGTCGCGCTGGTTCGACAGTTCCCGCGGGCGCATCCACTACGTCGACGAAGGCGACGGCCCGCCCATCCTGTTCTGCCACGGCAACCCGACCTGGAGCTTTCTGTACCGCGACATCATCGTGGCGCTGCGCGACCGGTTCCGTTGCGTCGCACCGGATTACCTGGGCTTCGGCCTGTCCGAGCGGCCGGCGGGCTTCGGGTACCGCATCGACGAACATGCGCGCGTCGTCGGCGAACTCGTCGACCGGCTCGGACTCGACGGTTACGTCACCATGGGCCAGGACTGGGGAGGTCCGATCAGCATGGCGGTCGCGACCGAGCGCGCCGACCGGGTCCGCGGAATCGTGCTGGGCAATACCTGGTTCTGGCCCACCGACGTGCTGTCCACGAAGATCTTCAGTCGGGTGATGTCGAGTCCGCCGATGCAGTACGCGATCGTGCAACGCAACTTCTTCGTCGAGCGACTGATCCCGGCGGGCACGCAGCGCCACCTCAATACCGCGGTGATGCAGCATTATCGGGCCGTTCAGCCCACGCCGGCCGACCGGTTGGGCGTGGCGCAGATGCCCAGAGAGATCCTGGCCGCCGCTCCCCTGCTGGAGCGGCTGGCCACGGAGGTGCCCGCCAAGCTGGGTGCCCGGCCGGCACTGCTGATCTGGGGCATGAAGGACTTCGCGTTCCGACCGGGCCCGTCGTTGCCACGGATGCGGGCCGCGTTCCCTGATCACGTGCTGGTCGAGTTGCCGACGGCCAAGCACTACATCCAGGAGGACGAGCCCGCTCGGATCGCCGAAGCGATCATCGACCGATTCGGCTGACCGGTCAGGCGAACGCCTCCACCGGCGGGCACGAACACACCAGGTTGCGGTCACCGTAGGCGCCGTCGATGCGCCGCACCGGCGGCCACACCTTGGGGCGGAACGCCTTGCCCAGCGGGTAGGCGGCTTCTTCCCGGGTGTAGGGGTGGTCCCAGTCGGACACCAGCAGGCTCTCGGCGGTGTGCGGCGCGCCGCGCAGCGGATTGTCGTCCACCGGCCACTCCCCGCTGCCGACCCGGTCGATCTCGCCACGGATGCCGATCATCGCTTCGCAGAACGCGTCGACTTCGGCCAGGCTCTCGCTTTCGGTGGGCTCGACCATCAGGGTGCCGGCCACTGGGAAGCTCATGGTCGGCGCGTGAAAACCATAGTCTGCCAAGCGTTTCGCGACGTCGTCGACGGTCACGCCGGTGGCTTTGGTGATGCCGCGCAGATCGAGAATGCACTCGTGGGCGACCATGCCGTTCTCGCCGGTATAAAGCACCGGGAAGTACTCGTCGAGACGGCGGGCGATGTAGTTGGCCGACGCGATCGCGGTCAGCGATGCCGCCCGCAGCCCGTCACCGCCCATCATCCGGATGTAGGCCCAGCTGATCGGCAGGATCGAAGCCGACCCGTAGGGCGCCGCCGACACCGGATGTCCCTGCGGAAGCTCCGGCGCGTGCGGGTGGCCGGGCAGGAAAGGCGCCAGGTGCGAGCGCACCGCGACGGGCCCGACGCCCGGACCGCCACCGCCGTGCGGGATGCAGAACGTCTTGTGCAGGTTCAGGTGACTGACGTCGCCGCCGAACTTGCCGGGGCGGGCCAGCCCGACCAGCGCGTTGAGGTTGGCGCCGTCGACGTACACCTGGCCGCCGGCGTCATGCACGGCGGCGCAGATGTCGGCGATGTCGTGCTCGTACACGCCGTGGGTGGACGGGTAGGTGATCATCAGCGCCGACAGTCGCTCGGCGTGCTCGCCGACCTTGGTGCGCAGGTCGTTCAGGTCGACGTCGCCGTTGGGCAGGCACCCCACCACGACCACCCGCATGCCGGCCAGCGCCGCCGAGGCCGCATTGGTGCCATGCGCGCTGGACGGGATCAGGCAGATGTCGCGGTGCGGTTCCCCGCGGCTGGCGTGGTAGTCGTGGATCGCCAACAGGCCGGCGTACTCCCCCTGCGAGCCGGCGTTGGGCTGCAGCGAGACCGCGTCGTAGCCGGTGATGGCCACCAGCCAGGACTCCAGGTCGGCGATCAGCCGACGCAGTCCCGGGGTGTCGGTGACCGGCGCGAACGGATGCTGCCGTCCGAACTCCGGCCAGGTGATCGGCTCCATCTCGGCGGCCGCGTTGAGTTTCATGGTGCAGGACCCGAGCGGAATCATGCTGCGGTCCAACGCGATGTCCTTGTCGGCCAGCGTGCGTAGGTAGCGCATCATCGACGTCTCGGTGCGGTATCGGGTGAACGCCGGATGGGTCAGGAATTCCGTTGTGCGCGTTGCGATGTCGGTCGCGGTTGCTTCGGTGGCAGACGTGCCGAACGCAGCCAGCACCGCCGCCACGTGAGCGTCCGTGGTGGCTTCGTCGCAGGCCACCGAGACGTGGTCGGCGTCCACCCGCCACAGGTTGACACCGTCGGCCTTGGCCGCGGCAATCACCTCGTCGGCGCGGCCCGGCACCCGGGCCAGCACCGTGTCGAAAAATCGGTTGTGGACCACAGCCTCGCCCAGCGCCCCGGCAATGGTTTCGGCGTGGCCGTGCACGCGCCGCGCGATGGCCGTCAGACCGTCGGCGCCGTGATAGCTGGCGTACATCGCCGCCATCACCGCCAGCAGCACCTGCGCGGTGCAGATGTTGCTGGTCGCCTTGTCGCGGCGGATGTGCTGTTCGCGGGTCTGCAATGCCAGGCGATAGGCGTCACTGCCGTCCGCGTCTTTGGACACTCCGACCAGGCGCCCCGGCAGCTGGCGGGCGTGCTTGGCGTGCACCGCCAGGTAGCCGGCGTGCGGGCCGCCGAATCCCATTGGCACACCGAACCGTTGGGTGGTGCCGAACGCGACGTCGGCGCCGATCTCACCGGGCGGCTTGATCAGGGTCAGCGCCAGCAGGTCGGCGCCGAGCGCCACCAGCGCGCCGCGGTCGTGGGCCTGTGCCGCCAGCGCGCTCCAGTCGGTGATCCGGCCGCTGGCCCCGGGCAGCTGCGCGATGACTCCGAAGAATTCGCCGTCGGGCAACCCGTCGCGCAGGTCGGCGGTGACGATCTCGATGCCCAGCGGTTTGGCCCGCGTCGCCAGTATCGCCGCGGTCTGGGCGAACACGTCGACGTCGACCGCCAACCGGTTCGACGGTCCCCGGAACGCACGGTGCATCAACGTCATGGCCTCGGCGGCCGCGGTGCCCTCGTCGAGCATGGAGGCGTTGGCGATCTCCAGGCCGGTCAGGTCGGTGACCATGGTCTGGAAGTTCAGCAGCGCTTCCAGCCGACCCTGGCTGATTTCGGGCTGATACGGCGTGTAGGCGGTGTACCAGGCCGGGTTTTCCATGATGTTGCGCAGCAGCACCGGCGGGGTCAGGGTGTCGTAGTAGCCCTGCCCGATCATCGACACCGCGACGGTGTTGCTGTCGGCCAGCGCCCGCAACTCCGCCAGCGCCTCGGACTCGGTGGCCGCCGGCGGCAACCGGTCCAGACCGGGCGCGGCGCCGGAGCTGTCCAGCTTGTCCAGGATGCCGGTCGGGACCGCCTTGGCGGCCAGCGCGTCGAGCGAGTCGACACCGATAACGGCAAGCATGGTGGCGATGGCGTCGCCGTCGAGTCCGATGTGGCGGTCGGCGAATGTTGGCTCAGACATGGATCTCCCGGTAGAGGACGCGACGACGGGTCCTCTCCCTCTGTCCTCACCCGGGCACCGGGCGCCTGAGAGATTCAGCGCGGTCGAGTGCGCCTTTCCCCATCGGCGGGTGAGGACCAGACCGGTCGTCACCGCTTTCCAGAGGCATCGTTATCCGGCGCGGTCCGGGTGCCTGAGAGGTTGACGGAGAGGTATTGCTCCTTCGGCGTCCGTAGCTGGCGGCCACAGAACTCTCCCGCGCGGGGGCGATGCGGCAACCAGTTTACTCCGCGGGTGCGGTCAGCCGATCTTGCGGTCGCGATGCTTGCGCCGCGAAGCCAGCTCGTCCTCGGGAGCCGCGATCGACTCGCCGCCGTCCGCGCGCTCGCCGGGGAAGTCGGCGATCACGCCGGTCAGCTCGCGCATCGCGCCGGAGACGGCGATGCCGAACACGCCCTGGCCGCCCTGCAGCAGGTCGACGACTTCCTCGGCCGAGGTGCATTCATACACGCTGGTGCCGTCGGAGAACAGGGTGATGTTGGCCAGGTCCTCCACACCGCGCTGGCGCAGATGGTCGACCGCGACCCGGATGTTGTGCAGCGAGATCCCGGTGTCGAGCAGGCGCTTGACGATCTTGAGGACCAGGATGTCCTTGAACGAGTAGAGCCGCTGGCTACCCGACCCGGCCGCGCCCCGGATCGAGGGCACCACCAAAGAGGTACGTGCCCAATAGTCCAACTGGCGGTAGGTGATACCGGCAATCTGGCAGGCGCTGGGCCCGCGGTAACCCACCAGTTCGTCGGGCACCGAATCGTCGGGGAACAGGCCGGGCTGGACCGGCTGGGCAGGCACGGCGGCGGGCGTCGACTCGGCGGCCGGGTGATCGGCAAGGTCAAGCTGTCCTTGACGTGGCTGCTCGCTCACGGTGCATCCTCTCGCCGATCGCGCTGTTGTCACAAGCTGCGTCACTGGCTGCCCCCGCAGCCACGTTAGCTCAGGCCCGAGTGTCTGAGAGCATACGCTGTCCGGTGCCTGTCGTGCTGTGGGTCAATCATCAACTCGTCATCAAAGTATGGCTGCCGCCCCGGTGAGCGGGTGACATCCGGTAGGCGTGTCGACAATCCGTTGTGTGATATGAGACGCATCCGTGATGTTGCGCGGGTACCGGTTTCCCCCGGCGAGCAGACGTGAAAGCCCCCATTTCGTGCCCAAATGAGGGGCTTTCACGTCTGCTCGAGCCCACTACTCGCGCCAGCTAGTGTCACGCGTCTGAATTTGGTTTACGGGTGTGGGGCATGATTTCGTCTGCGGTCTTGTTCCACACGAATGGGTGGCAGCGTTGGTTCCAGCCGTCGATGAATGCGCCGATGGCTGATGTGAGTTCTTTGACGCTGTTAAATGAGCCGCGGCGGATCGCCTGGCGGGTGATGATCGAGAAGAACACCTCGACCAGGTTCAGCCAGGACCCCGACGTCGGGGTGAAATGCAGTGTCACACGCGGATTCTTGGCCAACCATGCGTTGATGTCGGCGTGCTTGTGGGTGTGGTAGTTGTCGCACACCACATGCAACCGCCGCCGCGGGTAGGCCCGCGCTACCGCCTTGAGGAAGTCGAGAAACTCGGCTTTGCCGTGCCGCTCATAGCAGCGGTCGGTCACTTTTCCCGTCGCGATCTCCAAGGCGGCGAACAAGGTGGCGGTGCCGTTGCGCTGATAGTCATGGGTCGCCTTCTCTGGCAGTCCCGGACGCATCGGCAGGATCGGCTGGGTCCGATTGAGTGCTTGAATCTGGCTCTTTTCATCCACGCACAACACGATCGCGTTGTCCGGCGGGTTCAGATACAGGCCCACCACGTCACGGACCTTGGCCTCCAGTTCGGGGTCGGTGGAGAACTTGAACGTCTCCCGGCGCCATGGCTTGATCCCGTAACGTCGCCACGCCCGGGCCACCGTGGCATCCCCGACGCCAAGGTGCTTACCCAACAGTCGACTCGACCAGTGCGTTACCGCCAACGTTTCCGGTGGCGGATCCAGTGTGGCCGCTAGAATCGCCGCGTCATCGACCGTCTTGGGCCGCCCACTACGCGGCTCGTCGGCAAGGCCGTCAATGCCGAACGCCGCGAACCGATCCCGCCACTTGATCACCGTCGGCCGCGACACTCTCATCTGCCGCGCCGCACCCGAGGTGCCCGCGCCATCAGCCACCGCCAACACGATCCGCGCCCGCTCGACACGCCCCGCGGACACCGTCGAGGACCGAGTCCACGACTCCAACGTCATGCGGTCTTCAGGGCTGATCACCAGTACGGATGAGGGCATACACCAATCATCCCACACTGTAAACTAATTAATGACGCACGACACTAGGTGGCCTTGAAGTCGTCCGGCGAGACGCTGTCGAGAAACTCCTTGAACTTCTCCACTTCGTCTTCGCGGACCGCGCCGCCGCCCTCTTCATCACCCTCGTCCGGAATCAGCAGACCCGCCTGGGCCAGTACCGACTCTTCGACGTAGATCGGCACATTGACCCGCAGCGCGATCGCCACCGAGTCCGACGGCCGGGCGGACACTTTGATGTCGCGATCGAAGATCAGGTCGGCGTAGAAAGTGCCCTCCTGCAGGTCGACGATGCGCACCTCTTTGAGCGAATGCCCAAGCGCGGCAATGAGATCCCGGATCAGGTCATGGGTGAGCGGGCGGGGCGGCTCCACACCTTGCTGCTCCAGCGCGATGGCCGCGGCCTCCGACTGGCCGATCCAGATCGGCAGGTACCGGTCACCGTTTGTCTCGCGCAGCAGCAGCACCGGCTGGTTCTGCGGCTGCTCGACACGAATGCCGACAACACGAACTTCACCCATCAGTGTCTGCCCTCCGCACACGCCCGCTGCCGTCGAACGGAAGTCTAGTCCTCAGCGGTGCAGTACGTCGCGGACGGCGGACTTGATCAGTGAGGTGTGCAACGTGATCGCCAGTGCGGCGACTTCGCGGGCCAGGTCGTCGGCGCGGTCCCGCGCGCCGGCCTTGCCCGCTTTGACCAGCGGTCCGGCGATCTGGGCAATCAGATCCGACTGCCGGTCCGCGGCGGAACGGAAGGCACGCAAATGCCTTGGCTCCACGCCGTAGTCGGCAAGGGCGTGTGCGCACTGCAGGATCACGACGGCGTGTTCGTCGAAGAAGCCGCGTGGACCGGTGGTGATCACCCCCGCCTTCAGCAGAGCCGCCAGCAGCCCGTCGTCGACTCCCGACCGGTCCAGTAGATCTTCGCGACTGAGCCGGACGCCGCTGGGTGCGACCGCACCCGGGTCCGGGCCCGCCTCGACACCAGCGTCGGCCACCGACACCAATCGTGGTACGCCGTAAGGAGATCCGATGGCCGGCAGCTCGCCGTCGGGCTGAGCGTCCAGCTGTGCCCGGATCACCTTCAGCGGCAGGTAGTGGTCGCGCTGGGCGGTCAGGATGAAGCGCAGCCGCGCACAGTCGTACGCGGTGAATCTGCGATAGCCCGACGCCGCACGTTGTGGCGTCACCAGCCCCTCGGCCTCCAGAAACCGGATCTTGGAGATGGTGACATCGGGGAAGTCCGGCCGCAGCAGGTCCAGGACCGCCCCGATCGACATCCCGGACAGTGCCGGGCTATCGGGTGCGCCCACTAGCCTCCGGATCCCCCGTCGTCGTCACCTTTAGGACCGGTCAGGAATACCAGCCGGAACTTGCCGATCTGGACTTCGTCGCCGTTGGCCAGCACCGCCGAATCCACCGGTTCGCGATTGACGTAGGTGCCGTTGAGACTGCCGACGTCGACGACGTTGAACTCGCCGCTTTCCAACCGGAATTCGGCGTGCCGACGGCTCACCGTGACGTCGTCGAGGAAGATGTCGCTGTCGGGATGGCGGCCGGCCGAGGTGATGGCCTGGTCCAACAGGAAGCGGGAGCCGGCGTTCGGCCCGCGTTTGACGACCAGCAAGGCCGACCCGGCCGGCAGACCTTCCACGCCCGATACCGAACTCTCGGTACCCGCCTGCGCGGGCGCGTCCAGTTCGTTGAGGAAGTCGGCGCGGAAGACCGAAGTCGTCTCCACCGTGACTTCGTCACTCTGCTCGTTTTCCGTCACCCGCTGCTCCTCACTGGCCGCTGTGGCGTTATCTGAACCGGGCCGAGTTCGGCCGGTTTCCCAATCGATCTACCGCATGTACTGCTGTTTACCGCTCAAGTACCTGATGCTCGACCGTACCGCGCATGGGTTCGCGATGTGCCAACCCCTGCAGGATCGTAAGCCCGACACCCCGGCTTGTCCTAGCTCCTGCCGCGAAACGCTTTCGGCAGGTTAGCAATCGTCATTCGGCCAACGTGCCGCGGTAGGCCTCGGCGTCGAGCAGGCCGGCGATGGCCGAGTCCAGCGCGCCTACGTCGCCGGCGTCCACCTGCAGTTCCAGCAGCCAGCCCTCGCCGTACGGGTCGGAGTTGAGTAATTGCGGCGAGCCGTCCAGCTCGCCGTTGACCGCGGACACTTTGCCCGAAACCGGCGCGTACAGGTCGGACACGGACTTGGTGGACTCCACTTCGCCGAAGGGGTCCCCGGCGTTGAGTTCGGTGCCCACGTCGGGCAGCTGCACGAAGACCACATCGCCGAGCGCCGACTGCGCGAAATCGGTGATCCCGACCCGGACGGTGTCTTCCCCGCTGCGGCGAACCCACTCGTGTTCGGCGGTGTAGTGCAGATCGGACGGGATATCGGTCACGGTGTTCCTGTTCTGGTCGGCTCGGAGTCGGTTACTTCACTTGACGGGCTGAGCGTATTGGCGGTTTTTTGGTTGCCGCAAGGTGGTCACCTCCACCTGGTCGGCTTGTTGCACGGACATCCGCCCGCCGACCCGCTTGACGCTGTCCTCCGCGCCGCCGGGGATGTTCATCGCCGCGGCCAGTGTCGGCGGATTGCCAATCGCCAGAATCGAATACGGCGGAGCGAAAACCTTGTTGTCGATCGTCAGCGAGCCCGCCGAACCCACCACCCAGGTGTCGACCCCGACCCGCACGGACTGCTGGGCATCGTTGATCTGGATCGCCTCGGCGCCGGCGGCGCGCAACTCGTTGATCACGTCCAGCATCACTTCCGGAGCCACCCCGGGTGCCGGATCTTCGATCCGCACCGTCACGCCCGGACCGGTCGCGCCCACCGCGCCGACCAGGATGGACAGCGCGGCCAACCGCGCCTGCGCGCTTTCGATGGCCGCCTGGTCGTTGTTGCCCGACGCCTGCAGCGCGTTCAGCGTGTTCTGCAGGTCGGCGACCTCGGTGCTCAGCGTCGCCTCGCGCTGCCGCAACGAGTCCAACAGCACCAACAGGTCTGCGGGACGGGCGGTTTCCAGGGAATCGCCGGACTCGTTCTGGCGCACCTGCGTGACGATCGCAATGCCGAGCACCAGGCACAACAGCACGGCCAGCGCCCCGAACACCAAGCGGGACCGACCACGCCGTACGGCGGGGCGCGCTGCGTCCGCGGGCAGCTCGTGGCGTCCGCGGCGCTCGGGCTCGGGCGGTGCCGGTTCGTCCTGGCTCACGCAGACCTCATCTCAGACCTCGCCCCCGTCAGGCCCCGAACAGCCGCCGTCGCAGCGCGGCCGCATTGCCGAAGATCCGGATTCCCAGCACGACGACGATCGCGGTGGACAACTGCGTGCCGACGCCCAGCTGGTCGCCGACGTACACGATCAACGCGGCCACCAGGACGTTGAACACGAACGAGACGACGAACACCTTCGGATCGAAGATGCGTTCCAGGTACGCCCGCAACCCGCCGAACACCGCATCGAGTGCGGCGACGACGGCGATGGGCAGATAAGGCTGGATGACCTCGGGAACGCTGGGGTGAAACACCAAGCCCAGCACGATGCCGATGACAAGGGCGGCGATTCCGATCATGCCGGCACAACACTTCTCACTAGTGCCCAATCTCTCTGGCGAACTTGACATCCCGGACAGCTCCGGCCGGCACGGTCAGGCCTTTCCCGCCGGCGGGCTCGACGTTGACGCTGACGCCCACTCCGTAGGAAACCTCCAGCAGCCTAAGCCGACGCAAACCGGGACTGCGATCGAAGGCGTCCCGCATCGCGTTCGGCGGGCCGATCGCGACGACGGTGTACGGGCTGGTGGTGGGGTTGTTGTCGACCAGGATGGCTCCCCCGGCCTGCCGGATGGTGACGTTGGGGCCGATCCGCGCGCCGTCGATCGAGATGGCCTCGGCTCCGCTGGCCCACAACGAATTGACGACCAGTTGCAGGTCGCGGTCCAGGATGATCTGTCGGCTGCCGTTCAGCCGCTGCTTGGACGCATCAGAGAGGTTGGGCCCGGCGCCGGGGTCGGTGACCGTCACGGTCACGCCGGGGCCGATCACCGCGGTGCTGGCCGATGCCAGGCTGAGTGCGTCGAGGCGGTTCAACAACCGTTGGCCCTCGGCGTCGTCGGTCAGCGCGAGCCGCTGGACCTCGTCGAGCCTGGCCACCAGTTCGCTGCGCTGCCGGGCCAGTGTGCTGGCGGCGGTCTGGGTCGCGCGCACATTCGCGGCCAGCAGTTGCTGGGCCGACCGCACCCCGGGAGCCACCGAACGGGCCTGTGCCACGGCGGCGGCGAACACGGCCGCCACCAGCGTCGCCGCCAGCGCCTGCCAGATCCAGCCGAAAGCCCTGCTGCGCCGGGTCTCCGGCACGCCGTGCTGCGCGCGTTCGGCAGCCGCGGCCGCGTATCCGGGGTCCAGATGCTCGGACAGCAAGGCGCGCAGCAGTGACGGCACCGGGATGTGCGTCGGGCGGTCGACGGTGTGGGCGCTGTACCCGGCGTTGGGGTCGTAGCCACCGAGCCGCCGATCGGGTTCAGTCATGCGCGCTCGACTTCGGGACGGCCGGCTGGCCTCGTCTGACCTTGGGCATCCGGCGCATCACCAGGACCATCTGCACCATGTAGAGCACGAACGCCCAGAGATACATGTACAGACCCCAGATCAGGAACGCCCAGCCGCAAGCTCCCACGACACGACTCCACTGTGCGTCCCACTGGCCGAGCAGCACCAGTGGAAACCCCGACATCAGGGCGAATGTCGCAGCTTTGCCGACGTAGGTCACCGGCAGCGCCGTCAGGCCGCGGCTGCGCAGCAGCGGCAGCGTCGCCGCCAGCGCCGCGTCGCGGGCCAGCAGCGTCACCACGAACCACCAGGGGGCGATCCCGCTCAACGCCAGCACCAGCGGCACGGTCACCATGTAGAGGCGGTCGACGGCCGGGTCCAGCAGCGCACCCAGGCGCGACGACTGACCCATCAGGCGGGCGATCTTGCCGTCGGCCCAGTCCGAGACGCCGCTGAACATCAGGATCGCCACCGCCCAGCCGTGCAGCTGGGCGCCCAGCATCAAGTAGACGAAGACCGGGATCAGCACGAGCCGGGCGATGCTGAGCACATTGGGCACCGTCAGCACCCGACTCTGCGCCGGCCCAGGCTCCATGAGCCGTAACCCTAGTGCGAAGCCGGCGCGTCGGCCTCAGCGGAAGACGCCGGGCAGGCTCAGCGTGGACAGCGTGTCGTCGGACAGCGGGTTGTCGTTGACCATGTAGGTCCACGTCGACGTCGGCCTGGCGAGCTTCGACAGGTCCAGCCCCGGTTCGTCCTCGAGGATGTTGGCCGTCTCGAACGTCTGCTGGGCCGCCTCGATCGCGTCGGCGGCCAGTGAGGCGAACGCGTCCACCGCCATCCGGTGGAACTCGTCGAGCGGATTCTGCCGGCCCAACGCCCGCAGGTGGATGCTTTCGCGGATGTCGGCCAGATATGCGAGATGATCGGCCCAGCCACGGTCGAGGTGGTACAGCATGATCAGCCGGCAGATCTTCTCCAGCCGCTCTTCGGACAGGTCTTCGCTGAGCTCCTTGTACCGTTTGGGTGCCAGTTCCTCTAGCTCCTCGCGCGCTGTTGCGTTGCGCAACAACGTGTTTCGCCGATCCACGATGATCGCGCGCTGCTGGGCGATCAGCTGGTTGTAGCGCCAGGTGTTGGCGTGCACGTCCAGCATGCGGCCCTCGGCGACGCGCTGGGCGTGGTCGAGCAGCCCGGCCGCCTTGGGGCTGACGATGCGCCCGTCGGCCTCTTCCGGGTCGGTCTGCATCGGCAGCTTGTTGTGGTCGAGGTTGGCCGCCACCACGTCGTCTTCCCAGCTGGAGAAGAACACCGACGAACCCGGGTCGCCCTGGCGTCCGGCGCGGCCACGCAGCTGGTTGTCCAGCCGTTCGGTGTGATGCCGGCCGGTGCCCACCACGTGCAGGCCGCCGAGTTCGGCGACCCGGTCGTGGTCGGACTCATCGGATCCGCCCAGCCGGATGTCGGTGCCGCGGCCGGCCATCTGGGTGGACACGGTGACCACGCCGTGCTTGCCGGCCTCGGCGATGACCGAGGCCTCTTCGGCATCGTTCTTCGCGTTGAGCAGCACCGCGGGCACGTCGCGGCGCAGCAGCCGCTCGTGCAGGTCCTCGGATTCGGCGACGTCACGGGTGCCGACCAGCACCGGCTGCCCGGTTTCGTGCACCTCGGCGATGTGCTCGACGATGGCGTCGTTCTTGGCGGCCGCGGTGATGTAGACGCGGTCGGACTCGTCCTCGCGGACGTTGGGGGTGTTCGGCGGTATCGGCGACACCCCCAATTTGTAGAACTGGCGCAACTGCTCACCGGCAGCCAGCGCGGTGCCGGTCATGCCGCATACCGTCGTGTAGCGGTTGATCAACGCCTGCACCGTGATGGTGTCGAGCACCTCCCCGGTCTCGGTGGTCTCGATGCCCTCCTTGGCCTCGACGGCGGCCTGCAGGCCGTCCGGCCAGCGCTGCAGTTGCGCGATGCGGCCGCGGGAAGAGTTGATCAGGTGCACGGCGTCGTCGCGGACGATGTAGTGCACGTCGCGCTGCAGCAACACGTGGGCGTGCAGTGCGACGTTGACTTCGGTCAGGGTGGTGCCGACGTGCTCCTCGGAATACAGATCGATGCCACCGAGCGCCTTCTCCACCTTGCGCGCCCCGGCTTCGGTCAAGTGGACATTGCGGCTGTCGGCATCGGTGTCGTAGTCGGTTTCGGCTTTGAGCCGGCCCACCAGCTTGATGATCTCCAGCCGCGGGGTCTCCCGATGGGTGGTGCCGGCCAGCACCAGCGGCACCAACGCCTCGTCGACCAGCACCGAGTCGGCCTCGTCGATCAGGGCGACGTCCGGGTTCGGGGAAACCAGGTCCTCGACGTCGGTGACCAACTGGTCGCGCAGCACGTCGAAGCCGATCTCGTTGACTGAGGCGTAGGTGACGTCGCAGTCGTAGGCGGCCTTGCGGTCCGCGCTGGTCGATTCCGCGGTGATCCAGCCCACCGTCAGGCCCATCGCCTCGATCAACGGTCCCATCCATTCGGCGTCCCGGCGCGCCAGGTAGTCGTTGATGGTCACCACATGGACGTGCCGGCCGGCCAGCGCGTACCCCGCGGCCGCGATCGCCCCGGCCAGCGTCTTGCCCTCGCCGGTGGCCATCTCGATCACGTCGCCGGCCAGCATGCGCAGCGCGCCGAGCAACTGCACGTCGAAAGGGCGCAGTTCGGTGGTCCGCTCGGCGGCTTCGCGGGCGATCGCCAGAAACTGCGGTATGTCGTCGGAGTCAGCGAGATCGTCGAGGTCGAGCAGTTTCGACGCCTTGCGCAGCTTCTCGTCGCTCAGGTCGGCGGCTTCCTTGTCGTATTTCTCCGACGCGGTCACCACTTCCATGGAGCGGCTGCGGTCTCTTTCGGTGCTGGCGCCCAGCAGACGCCAGAACCGGCCGCTCAGGCGGCCGGGTTGCGAACGGGTGGTCTTTGGCACGCCACAACGGTACGCGGCCGCAGTCAAGCCAGATTGGACCGGCGCGGATAGGCGACGCTGGGGTCGGTCAGGACGTTGACGACGGCGGGCAACCCGCTGGCGAAGGCCCGTTCCAGTGCCGGGCGGAGCTCGACGGGCGCCGCCACCAGCTCACCGTGCGCACCCAGCGCGCGGGCCACCTCGTCGTAGCGGGTGCCGGGCCGCAGCTCGGCCACCACCGAGTAGCCGTACAGCGCCTCCATCGGGTGCTTCTCCAAGCCCCAGATGCCGTTGTTGCCGACCACCGAGACCACCGGCACGTTGTGCCGGACCAAGGTGTCCCATTCCATGCCGCTGAACCCGAACGCGCCGTCGCCCTGCAGCAACACCACCTGACGGCCCGGATACGCCAGCTTGGCCGCCAGGGCATACCCCGGTCCCGACCCCAGGCAACCGAACGGGCCACTGTCCAGCCAGCAGCCCGGCTGGTAACTCTCGATCATCCGTCCGGCGTAGGACCCGAAGTCTCCGGCGTCGATCACCACGACGGCGTCACGGTCCAGCAGCGGCGCCAGTTCGGCGTACACCCGCATCGGGTGCAGCGGGATCCGGTCGTCGGCGAGCTCGGCCTGTTCCAGATCGCGGACGGCGGTCTCGGCGGTGCGGAGTTCGTCGATCCAGTTCTGGTGCTCGGTCGGTTTCGAACCGGCCAGCGCCGAGAGAATCTTGGTGAGATCGCCGTAGAGTTCCGCGGCAACCGGGCGCGGGTGGTTGCGCTGAGGCCGGACGCGGTCCGCCACGACCAGCTCGGTCTGGTCGCCGAAGACGCCGCCGAAACCGAGCCGGAAATCCATCGGCACGCCGACGACGAGCGCGACATCGGCTCCTTTGAGCGCCTTGGAGCGGCCCCGCGAGAACGCCAGCGGGTGGTCGGCGGGCACCACGCCGCGAGCCATCCCGTTCATCAGCACCGGGATCCGCAGCTCCTCGGCCAGCCGCAACAACGCGGTCTCCCCGTGCCCCCACCACACGTTGGTGCCGGCCATGATCACCGGCCGCTGAGCCTTGGACAACAGATCGGCGGCCCGGTCCAGCGCGTCGCCGTCCGGAGCGGGCGCAGCGGGCAGACTGCTCAGCGCGCCCGGACGGCCGTCATCCTCGGCATGGGAGAACACGTGGTCCATCGGGAAGTCGACGAAACCCACCCCCGACGGCGCGCCGACCGCCGCCTGAAGTGCCTGATCGACAAGCCGGCCCGCGTCGTCGGCCGACTGGGCGGTCGCGGCGAACCGGCTCAACGGCGCCACGAACGGCACGTGGTCGATCTCCTGCAACGAGCCCATCCCCCACCTGCCGGCCGGCGCCCGGCCACCGAGCACCAGCAGCGGGGACTGGTTCTGCTGCGCGGCCGCCATCGCGCTCATCCCGTTGGTGATGCCAGGGCCCGCGGTCAACGCGGCCACGCCGGGCACCCGGGTCACCTTGGACCAGCCCTCGGCGGCGAAGGTCGCGGTCTGTTCGTGGCGGGTGTCGATCAACGTCACGCCTTCGTCGCGGCACCCGTCGTAGATGGAGAACAGATGGCCACCGGACAGTGTGAACATGGTGTCGATGCCACTGGCCTTGAGCCGGCGGGCGACGAGACGGCCGGCGTGCACGGTCCGGGCGGGGGCTGCATCGGTGGACATGACCGCAGCTTATCCACCCCCTCGGGTACCTTCGCGAAGGATTTCGTCACGCGGAGGAGACAACGCCTGTGGGCTCTGAGCCGTTCAAACCGTCGAGGGACTGGTCGCAGGAGCTTCCGAATTCGCTGCGCTGGCTGGCCATCGCGTGGCTCATCAGCGCGGTGATCGTGCTGCTTGCACTGGTCCTGCTCAGGTTCTGCACCCCGTGGGGCCGGCAGTTCTGGCACATCACCCGCGGGTACTTCGTCGGACGCGACAGCGTGCGCGTCTGGCTGATGCTCGGCGTGCTGCTGCTCTCGGTGCTGCTGTCAGTACGGCTGGACGTACTGCTGAGCTATTTCACCAACGACATGTACTCGGCGGTCCAGACAGCCGTCCAGGGCATCGCGACCAACGAGAAGGTCCCCCGGGAGACCGGCATTCACGGCTTCTACGTTTCGCTGGGCATCTTCACCCTCCTGGCGGCGCTGTGGATCGCCCGATCGGTGATCGACATCTATCTGCTGCAGCGCTTCGTCATCGCGTGGCGCGTCTGGCTGACGGACCAGGTCTGCGAGGACTGGTTGACGGGCCGCGCCTACTACCGCGACCTGTTCATCGACAACACCATCGACAACCCGGACCAGCGGATTCAGCAGGACATCGACATCTTCACCGCGGCCAACACCACCGGCGTGCAGAACATGCCCGCCAACGGTTCCACCTCCACGTTGCTATTCGGGTCGGTCAACGCCATCGCCTCGGTGGTCTCGTTCTCCGGCATTCTGTGGCATCTGTCCGGACCGTTCGACGTCTTCGGCCTCTTCGTATTGCCGCGCGCAATGTTCTGGGCCGTGCTCGTATTCGTGCTCATCGCTTCGGTGGTTGCGTTCTGGCTGGGCCGCCCGTTCATCGGGCTGAGTTTCAACAACGAGCGACTGACGGCCAGATTCCGGTACGCACTGGTCCGGTTGCGCGATGCTGCGGAGGCGGTCGGGTTCTATCGGGGCGAGCGCGTGGAGCGAGTCCAGTTGTGGCAGCGATTCACCCCGATCATCGCCAACTACCGCCAATATGTCCGCCAGTCCCTCATCTTCCACGGATGGAACTGGTCGATGAGCCAGGTGATCGTTCCGCTGCCCTGGCTCATCCAGGCGCCGCGACTGTTCAACGGCCAGATCAAGTTCGGTGATGTAACCCAGACGGCGTCGGCTTTCAGCCGGGTCTCCGACTCGCTGTCGTTCTTCCGCAACACCTACGACGGCTTCGCCCCGTACCGCGCAGCGATCATCCGCCTGCACGGGCTGGTCACCGCCAACGAGAAGGGCCGCGCTCTTCCATCGGTACTGACCACACCGAGTACCGACGGGTCGGTGGAGTTGCACAACGTCGAAGTCCGAAAGCCCGGCGGCGAGAGCTTGATCGACCCGCTGGACGTTCGGCTGGAACCGGGCCAGTCGCTGGTGATCACCGGACAGTCCGGTTCCGGCAAGACGACGCTGTTGCGGGCCCTCGCCGAACTGTGGCCCTATGCCTCGGGGTCGCTGCGCTGCCCCGGCGGCAGCAACGACACGATGTTCCTGTCCCAGTTGCCCTATATGCCGTTGGGCGATCTGCGTGGCGTGGTGTGTTACCCGAATGACCCGCATGCCGTCTCCGACGCTCAACTGCACGAGGCGCTGAGCAGGGTCGCCCTGGCGCCGTTGAACACCCGCCTCGACGAAGAGCGGGACTGGGCCAAAGTCCTTTCCCCCGGAGAGCAGCAGCGGGTGGCGTTCGCGCGCATCCTGCTGACCAAGCCCAAGGCGGTCTTCCTCGATGAGGCCACCTCGGCGCTGGACCCGGGTCTGGAGTTCGCGCTGTATGAGTTGGTACGTGCCGAGCTTCCCGAGTGCATCGTGGTCAGCGTCAGTCACCGGCCCGCGGTCGAGCAGCATCACCAGCGGCAGCTCGAACTGCTCGGCGAGGGACGGTGGCGGCTCGGGCCGGTCCTGGAGAAGCCCGCCGAGGTCTGATCGCTCGTAGCTGATCGTCGCCTGCGCTCACGGACCGGTGCGCGGGCAGGTGCGGGCCGGAGGTCGTGAGTCGGCCAGGAACACGGTCTGGGCGGTCATTTTGTAGCCGGACATGCGTTCGCGGAAGATCTCGATGGATTCCTCGGGGTGGACAGAGTCGATCACGGCATGAGGGCCGATGGCGTTGAACTGGTGGCTGGTGCCGCGGGGGATCTGCATGTCGACGAACGAGCAGGGCGGGACCACGAGGTTGTAACGGATCCGGCGGATGCCACGCGGGGGTTCGGGCAGGTCGTCCTGAAACTGGTTGGGATGGAACGGGGTTACGCCCGCGATGTCGGTGACGTCGAAAGGTGAGAGGCTACCGACACGGATCTGGGTGTTCGGGCCTGTCATCATGCGGACCAGTCGCAGCCCGGTGTGCAGGTGCATGCGCGAGCAGATGCCGCGGTCCTCAACGTCGTAGAAGTCCATCAAATAGCGGTCGGCGAAGTACCCGTCGAAGGGCTTTTCGATCATGTACACGTCGCCCTCTTCGAATGTCTGCGAGCGCACGATGCCGTCCACATCCGGCGTGGTCGCTGCGCGACTCGACTTGGCACTGCGGACGATTCCCGAGAAAGCCTGCACGACCGCGAGGGCGACGTCGGCCGGGAACTGCGCCACCGGCGTCACGACATTGCGTGCGGGGTCGACGAACTCGGCGACATCGTGGATCTCGTTCTCGTCGTCGGCCGTAGTCTTGATTCTCGGTTCGGGCATGCGACACGAACTCCTCAGTGTGTCAATCGGTTCTGTCGGCAGCGGTGCGAATTCATCACGGCCTCACGGGTCTACCCCGAAGGAACGTAACCACAGCTCCAGCGACAGCAGCAGCCACAACTTGCCGCCCTGGCGCGGCAGCAGCGCACCCTGACCGCGAAGCCAGGCACGGATGGTGTCCTCCCGGAACAGGGCCCTGGCCCGTGTCGAGCGACCGAGCAGCAGGTCGTGGCTGAGGTCGCGCAGCGGACCGGCCAGCCACTGCTGCACCGGAACTCGCATCCCGCTTTTCGGGCGATCCACGATCGTGGCCGGAAGCAGGTCGCGCACCGCCTGTTTGAGGATCCACTTTTCGACTGTTCCGGCCAGTTTGTAGCGCGGAGGCACACAGAAGGCGTGGTCGATCACCGCTCGGTCGAACAGCGGCGCACGCCCCTGGACACCGGCAGCAGTTGTGATGCGTTCCACCTTGGTGAGAATGTGATGGGCACCCTTGGTGCGCAGATTCGCGTGCAGCAGCTGGTTGAGCAGGCTACGCATTGGGCCCTGCCGCAGGTAGGGCATGAAAACCTCGGTGAGCGGCGGCGCATCGGTGAGTGCGGCGAGCGCCTCTGGGCGCAGCAGCACCGGCAGGTCCGCGTAGCACTTGCGGTAACTGTCGAGGTATGCCTGCGCGCGAGCATTCGGGTCGGGATCCTCGCGAGCCAATTCGAAGATCAGCATCGGCAGGTTTTTGGGGCCGCCGAACACCGGATCTCCGCCCTCGCCGTTGAGCACCACCGTAGCGCCGTCTGCCGAAACGGCTTCGGCGAGCATCAGATTCGGGACAGTCAGGGGGTCTCCGACCGGACTGTCCAGCAGCGCAACCGTTTCCGCGAGCCGGGCCGCGACCGCCTCGCCCGAGACCGTGAGCACGCGATGGCGGGTGTTGCAATGCGCGGCAACCAGTCCGGAGTACCCGAGCTCGTTGGGCGCATGACGCCCGAAACTGATGGAGTAGGTGTGCACGGTATGGTCGTGCAGTTTGGCGGCAAGAGCCGTGACCAGGCTGCTGTCGATCCCGCCAGACAGCAACACCCCGACGGGCTCCCCGGGTGGCAGTCGCCGGGCAGTTGCATCCTCGAGCAGCGTGCGCAGTCGTAGCGCGTGAGCGTCGCTCGGCCTGCTGTCAGGGACTTCGCATGGCTCCCAATACGTTTCCTCGGTGGATGAACCGTCTGCGCGCAGCCGGACGCAGCGCCCCGGCAGCACCTCGGCGACATCGCGGAGCAGCGTCTCGCGCCCCGGCAGGTAGGCGAAGCTCAAAAACGACTGCACCGCAGGAAGATTCAGACCCGTCCGAAGCTTAGGCCAGCGCGCGAGCACTCGCAGCGACGTCGAGGCACACCAGCTATCACCCGCCTTCGCATAAAACAACGTGCGAGCACCCACATGGTCGCGGACCAGCAGCAGCTCGGCTCCGTCAACGATGGCCATGGCGAACATGCCCTCCGCGGCAGCGATTCCGTCGAGCCCGAAGCGGGCGTAGGAACGCAGTAAGAGTTCGCCGTCGCTACAGCTGGGCGAGGGCGCGTCGGCACCGAGGCGGGTGCGCAGCCGGTCGATGTTGTGTAGCGTGACCTCTCCGACAGCGACCAGAGCGCCCCGGCCACGAGGATTGGTGCGGTACGGTCCTGCAGCCGCACCCGGGCCGCCGACCAGACCGAAGGCATAGTGCCCGGTCACCGCTATCGGGTCCGCCCCGACAGCGCGAACCTGGCCGTGCAAGTCGTCCGGGCTGAAAAATGCACACCAGCGAGACATCTGAGCACCTCAGCCGAAATCGCAGCCGTCGGCCCAGCAGTCCCCATCGAAGCCGTCGTCGCCCCAGCCGGCAACGCTCGTATCGTCCCAATCCCCTCCGCCCGAATCCCGCGGGTCTTTGGCCCCCTGCGTGCGCAGTTCTTCCTCCTGCGCCGCGGTCAGGCTGTACGGCGGCATCGCCAACCCGCCGAGCAACACCCCGCCCGCCATTGCGGCCAAGATCGTGCCGAGCCGCCCACCGAACGACGAGCGATTCACGGTGAGAATGCCGTCGCCCCAGAGAGTTCGGCCATATCCACCTTCACGTCCGTAGATCACCCTTCCGTCGCGAAGAGTTCGCTTGACCAGCTTATGACCCAGTGGTTCGTCGGTGCCCGAGTTGCCGCTGTGGTCGTGCCACTGCACTGACCCCGCAGCGGATCGCCGCCGCCACTCTTGGCGCCCGTCGGAGTACTGCCGATGCACGGTGCCGTCGCTGAGCAATTCATCGGTGTAGGTGATTTGCCGGTACGGCGGCATCCAAAGCCCCTCTCATGCGGCCGGCCAGGTGAGGAAGCCCGTTCCGCGGACGCGCTGCACCTCGGTGAGAAATGTTGGGGGCGAAGGTACTTCGCGCACCAGACGGTGCACGCTGCGTAGCAGTGATGCCGGGTGCACCGCCTCGAGGTGGGCGAATCGGCCACGTCGCAGCCAAGCACGCTCCCACACGGTGACCGCGACCTCGACGGGCTCCGGACGGCCCCGGCCGTGAAAAACGTGCAGTCGGCCTGCATGGTGCGGCCGCAGACCGAGCGGGACCACCCGCGCGCCTGCGGGAATATCGGTGAGCTCGGGGATTCGGGCGGGGAAGGCGAGTCCCCGCGGGCTGGCGTCGTGCACCACATAGATCGCCGCCCGCTCAGCTCTGGCGAGCATCTTCGCAACCCGCGGATCGAGCGGCAGCTCGGCTGCCCCCAGCACCGGACAGGCCAATTCCATCGCTAACCCGTTGGCGCGCAACATCTGCGCGACCGGGTCGGACTCGCAGACCAGCAGTCGCGACAGACCGTAGTCGAACAGGTCTGGTTCCTGGGTGTGCCGGCCGGCGGGTCCCGTACGGGGCGGCGTTGGCCTGAGCAGCCCGGGCACCTCGCCGTGGCGGTTCAGCACCTCCTGGAACGCGCGGTAACTCACTGGTGGGGCGAGGGTGAACGCAGGCCGGTGTGGCAGTCGTTGCGCCGGAAGCGCCAGTCGGCAAAGTTCGTAGTAGAGCTGACGTTCGGTGAAGCGCAGTCCAGCTGGTGCGCCCGCCCGCTGGGCCGCGATACGCACCAGGCGGCCCAGCACCCGGTCCCTCACGACGCCGGCCACGTGAGAAAGCCGATCGCTTCGGCACGACGCTGGTCGGAATCCGACGCTGCCCCGATTTGCTGCACCGCCCGATCCACGGCGGCGAGCAGTTTGGCCGGTGGAACCGCAGCGATCGGCGACCACCACCCCTTGGCCAGCCAGTCGATTTCAGCCTGCGTTAATCCGTCTCGGCGCAGGCGAGCCAGATCCTCCGGCGCCGGTGCAGCCTCGCGCAGCCGCAGTGAGGACCGGCTGGCCAGCACCGTTCTCGGTGCCAATCCCGCCACAAAAGCTCGCGGTCCCAGGGTTGCGCGGGCGGAGTCCGCGAACAGCAGTCCGTCCAGGCTCGCATCGTGTAACACCACCACCGGGATCTGCGGGGGAATATGTTCGATGCGGCCCGCCAGCATGATGGCCCGAGTGCGTGATACGTCATTGGCGGCAAGGCAGGTGCGCACGGACAAGTCTGGACACAGCAGCGCGAAGCGAGGGCGCTCCACCGGCGGCGGCAGCGGCGCGCGCGAATCCACTTCTCCCCGCGGCGGTCCGCCGTACACCTGCGCCCACCGATCTTCCACTTTCTCTTCAAAGAGTTCGAAGCTGACCGGCATCCGGATCCGCGCGCGGAAGCGGTCCGAGATCGTCGCCCGTATGGTCTCGTCGCCGAGCACCATGACCACGGCGGCGACGAGCGCGATCACGGCGACGGCGATGAGCACGACCAGTGGGCGCAGGCCGGTAACGTCAGCGATCTTGAACGCGATGAGGGCAAGGCACGCGACCACGACCGCCGCGTATCCCAGAGCCTTGGGGACGGCATCGAATCCGGAACAGGTACCACGCACTTTCGTCCGGCCGGCCGCGTACCAGAGTTGCTCCGGCGTGTAGCGCAGACCGCGCCCGGCACTTAACCGCTCGGCCAGCTTGCGAAGCCTCACGTCGTGCAGCCTGAGCGGGCTTGTCTTGGGTTCAAGTGCGAACGACCGACGACACTTCGAACAGCGCCGCCCGGAGCGTTCCTTGTACAACACACTTTGGCGACAGTGCGGACAGATCACGATTCATCGACCCTGGTTGGGGTTGCCTGGCAGGTGTGCCTCAGTGTCGCACGTAGCGACGAGGAATTGTCGAAATCTGTGATCGGGGTGTTTCAGGCGACCTCCGTTTCGGTTGATTCGGAGATGGTTCGAGCAGTTTGCCTTGCTGGCAGCGGCTTGTGCACGCCGCTCCGGCGCTGAGACTGTTTACCGCGCCTGCGAGCTCGCCGCCGCGTGGGCTCCGGCGCGGCGCCCGAAGAACGACCCCTCCCCCAGCTGCGTCCCGCTGGCATATCCCTTACCGTCCTGGGCGATGTTGGCGGCACAGGCCCCGGCGGCGTAGAGACCCGGGATCACGCTGCCGTCGGCGCGTTGCACCTCGCCGTCCAAAGTGACCGCCAGACCACCGATGGTGAAGCCGGAATACATCGCCCGCCCCAACGAGAGATCGAACACCGCCCAGGGTCCCTTGTCTTGTGGCGCAAGGTATTCCGGTTGCTTGTGGAAGTCGGGATCCGCACCGTCGGCGGCGAGCTCGTTGTAGCGCTGCAGGGTCGCCGCGACGCTGCCCGCGGGGATCTCCAGCGCAGTCTCCAGCTCCTCGATCGTCTCGTAACCGTCGAGGAATTTGATCAGCGGCATCTCGGGCATCTGCATGTGCGCTTCGTCGACGATCAGGTACGCCGTTTGCTCGGGCTGTTCCAGCACGAACGCCGACGTACGCGAGTGATAGGAGTCTTCGGCGACGAACCGCTCGCCCTCCTTGTTGACGATCACACCGGTCAGCAGGATTTCCGGCGGGTACGCGGCCGCGGTGATGAACAACTCGTCCATGTGTTTGGTGGCTCCGCCGGCCGAAACACCCATCCGGATGCCCAGGCCGTCGTCGTTCGGGTTGCCCAGGATGTAGGGCGCCACCAAGCCATGGTGTTTGGTGCGACGGGGTTGTCCCAGTGCCGGGGTGTGCTCGGCGACCATGTCGTCGTTCATCGCGAAACCACCGGCGGCGATCACGACCGCCTTCGCTTTTATCGCACCGGTCTCGCCGAAGTGCTTCCACATCACGCCGACCACCGCGCCGTCGTCGTCCACGATCAGGTTGGTCGCGCCGGTTTCGTAACGCAGTTCCACAGCCAGTTCGTCGGCGCGTTTGACCAGCAGATCGATCACCATTGCCGCGCCGCCCAATTCACCGGGCACCGGCACGGAATGCCCGCGCGGTGCGGGCACGGCCCGCTCGCAGAACGGCCACACCTTCTCGTTGCCGGTGTAGCTCAAACCCTCGGTGCCCGGCGGGACGACCACCTTGCCCGGGTAGTAGCTGCGCTCGAACTGAAAGCCAAGGCCCTCAAGCCAATTGAAGTGTTCCACGCTGTCGTCGCAGTACGCCCGAATCTTGTCGAATTCAGGCTCACGGGATACCGCGACCAGATATTTGTACATCTCTTCGGGTGAGTCGGCATGCCCGGTGGCCTCCTGCACCGCCGTTCCGCCGCCCAGGTAGAAGTGACCACCCGCCATCGAAGTGGTACCGCCGGCGGCGGCCGCACGTTCCAGCACCAGCACCCGTGCGCCGACCGCCGCGGCCGACACGGCCGCGCAGCCACCCGAGATGCCGAAACCGATGACCAGCACGTCGGTTTCGTCCGTCCAGGACTCCACCGTGTCCACGTTGACGGTTGCCGGGATGTCGGTACTCACCGCTGCTCCTGTTTGATGTAGTCGTAGAACGCTCTGATTTCGGGCGAGAGATACGCGATCTCCAAGTACGGCACGCCTGCCTGCGGCGCTGCCACATAGGCGAATTGGAGTCCGCCTGCCATCACCCCCTGTTGCACCACCGGGGCGTTCTGGCGGACAGCGTCGGCGAGTGCGGCGTCGAATTGTTGCGGGCTTTCGGCTTCGACGCAGATGTGATGCAGACCCGGGCCGTGATCGCGCAGAAAGTCGCTATAGACGTTCTCTCCGCGGACCGGGGCGATCAACTCCAGCTGCATGTCGCCGAGGTAGCTCAGCGATATGTGCGCCACGAAGTCCGCCGGCTGCCCACGGTAGCTGCAGACGTCCGGGGCGAAATGGACGTCGGGGATGCGGACCCACTTCTTCACGCCTAAAAGCCCGGTGAGAGCCTTTTCGGTGGCGTCGAGGTCCGTCGTGACCCAGGCGATCTGGATAGGCGACTGAACGAGAATGTCCATCGCCTGGAAGGATATCCCAGTGCCCGACTCGCCGGTGCGGCTCGCTCGGGGTACGGAAAGTCTTTGCCGGGATGCGCGCCGGGTGGTGCCCCGGCGCCTAGATGAACATGTTCTAGTTTCGTTCAGCGCTGCCCAGCATGCCGACCAGCAACCGCACCTCGGTGTCGAACACGCTGCGGGGATCGGTCAGCGTGTCGGCGCCGTACTGGCCGAACACCTCCAGGCTGACCGCGCCCACCACCGCGGCCCAGAGCAGGAAACATTTGGCCATCACGCGGTCGTCACCGGGGAATCCGAAACCGTCCCGAATCCGGGCGAAGTCCGCCGACACCGGTTGCGGCGCAGCATCGTTGGTGAGCATGATGTCGCCGGTGGTGATACCTGCGGCGAGCGCGTCGAACAGGTCGGCCACCACCCGCGTGCCGACCGTCGTGGTGCGCGTCGGTGGTGCGTAGCCGGGCGTCGGACTGCCGTAGAGCAAAGCCCACTCCGCCGGGTGCGCTATCGCCCACTCGCGCACCGCATGGGTGATGACGAGGATGTCGTCGCTCCACAGATCGTTGTCGGATTCGCGGCGGGCGCGCTCCACGCTGTCGGCCATCTCGTCGTAGGCATCACCGAGCAGCAACGTCAGCAATTCGTCGCGACTGGATACGTACCGGTAAAGCGCCGAGGACACCATGCCGAGTTCCCGGGCGATCGCCCGCAGCGACAGTCCGGCGACACCATGCGAAGCCAGCTGCCGACGGCCGAGTTCGATGATTCGGGTCTCGGTGTGGTCCCGTGCATCCTGGCGTTTGCCCACCCGGATAAGTCTGACACGACCGAGATCGGTGCTCTCGGCGTTCGCGTGATTCCTGCGAACAACAGGCGTCAGGGGGCAGGCGTTCCGTCGTTGCCGGTGGCGCCCGGGGGACCTCCGAGTGGGCCTCCACTGCCGCCCGCACCGCCGAATCCGCCGGTGGTCACGCTGAAGCCGGATGCGTCACCGCCGTCACCGCCGTTGCCGCCACTGGCCAACGGTGCAGTGCCATCGCCGCCGTCACCTCCATTGCCGCCGGTGGCGGCTGCAAGGGACGGGTCCCACCAGCTGTTTGCATCGCCGCCGCGGCCCCCGGCGCCGCCGCCCGTGCCCCCGTCGCCACCGTCGCCGCCGCGCCCACCGGTCGCCGTCCCCAACGAATCGGGGTCGTCGATCGACGCCTCGCCACCGGCACCCCCGTCCCCGCCGGTACCGCCAGTTCCCCCGTCGCCGGCGGCGCCACCAGCACCGCCGGTGGCGTCACCGGTTCCCGAGCTGCGCGCAGATCCGCCGGCACCGCCGTTTCCACCGCCCGCACCGCCGGTGCCGCCGAGAGCGCCACTGTGGCCGGTGGCGTTCCCGGCGCCCTCGGTCTGCGCGTCACCGCCGGAGCCGCCCGCGCCTCCGCGGCCGTCGACGCTGTTGCCGCCGATGCCTCCGGCGGCGCCGGTCGCGTTTGCCGCCGAGTCGGGGGTCAGGACTTGCGCATGGCCTCCGTCGCCCCCGGCGCCGCCGTCACCGACGGTTCCGGTACCGCCGGCGCCGCCGACGCCGGGACGCACGTTGCCGCGTCCCAGAGTCGCCGCGACACCGCCGTCACCGCCGTCACCGCCGGTGGTGCCGGCGCCACCTGCGCCACCGGCACCCCCAGTCGCCGTCGCGGGGGAATCGGGGTGCCCGGTTCCCGCGCTGCCCCCGTTCCCACCGTGCCCGCCGGTGCCCGTGGTGCCGCCGCCGGTGCCGGCAACACCCGCACCACCGAGGGCACTTCCGGTCCCGTAGGTGACGGCGTCGCCACCGTGACCGCCGGAGCCGCCGCCCGCAGTGCCCGTACCACCGATACCGCCGGCCCCGCCGACGACATCAACGAGCGAGCCGCCGTTGTCCACGTAGGCTGCACCGCCACCTCCGCCGTCACCGCCGGTCCCGGTGGTGCCATTGCCTCCGGCACCTCCGGCGGCGGCAATGACCTCGCCCGTGCCTTGGGTCAATGCGACGCCGGCGGTACCGCCGTGACCGCCGCTGGTCCCTGAACCGCCCGATCCTGCCTTGCCGCCGGTGGCGACGCCCGGCGACTCGGTGTTTTCTATCAGCGCGGATCCGCCGTCGCCGCCATTCCCGCCGACGCCGTCGGTGCCGCCGTCGGTGCCGTTCGCACCGGCACCGCCGGTGGCGTTCCCCGTTCCTTGGTGGTACACGTCGCCGCCGTGACCACCGGCACCGCCACCGGCAAGTCCGCTCCCGCCCTTGCCGCCGGCACCACCGACAGCGGCACCGGCCCCGGAATGGTGGGCCTCACCGCCTCGGCCGCCGGCGCCACCGGTACCCGTGGTACCGGCGCCCCCCTCGCCTCCGGTACCGCCGGTGGCCTTACCGGTGCCGTCGCTCTCCGAGACGCCGCCGGTCCCGCCGTCGCCGCCGCCGGTACCCGTTCCGCCGGTGCCGCCGGTCCCACCGGTTCCGGAATCACCCGCGGTGCCACCGCTACCGCCGCTGCCCGCCGCACCTCCCCGGCCGGCGGTCCCGCCGTCTCCGCCACGACCGCCGATGCCGGCGTCGACGCCGTCGCCGCCCTTGCCGCCGGTGCCGCCGATACCTCCGGTGCCGCCGTTTCCGTTGGTGCCTCCGTTGCCGGCGCCGCCGACGCCGCCCACACCCCCGATGCCGCCCTGGGTGCCGGCTCCGCCGTCGCCGCCAAATTCCGTCCCGGTGCCGCCGTCCATTCCGGTGCCGCCGGTGCCACCGGTGCCGCCGCTCCCGCCGGCGCCCATGCCGCCGGGCACCGCACCGCTACCGCCGATGCCGGCTGCACCTCCCTGACCGCCCTGGCCGCCGGTGCCCGCTCCGGATCCGGTGTCGGAAACACCCTGGCCGCCTTGGCCGCCCGTTCCGCCGGTGCCGCCGATCCCGCCGTCGCCGGCGCCGCCGCTCGCTCCGGCACCTCCGCCGAACAACCCTGAGGCACCACCGGCACCGCCGGCCCCGCCGACTCCGCCGGTACCGCCCTGACCGCCGGCTTTTCCGACGCCCCCGGTGCCGTTCTCGATACCGGCGACACCCGCTGCCCCGGCCGCGCCGGCACCCCCGGTGCCTCCGACACCGCCCAGCCCGCCCGCACCGCCAGCCCCGCCGGCACCCCACAGCATCCCGCCGTTACCGCCTGCGCCGCCGGTCCCTCCGGCGCCGCCCGTGCCGCCCAGGCTGCCTGTGGCGCCCAGCGCGCCGGTCAGGCCCGTCCCACCGGTGCCCCCGCGACCACCGTTGCCGAACAACCCGGCGTCGCCACCGCGTCCGCCGGCCTGCCCGGGGGCGCCGGACCCCCCGTCGCCGCCGTTACCCCACAGAATCCCGCCGGCTCCGCCGTTGGCTCCGGTCCCCGATGCGCCGTTGCTGCCGTTGCCCAGCAGCGGGCGTCCCAACAATGCCTGGGTGGGCGCGTTGATCACTCCGAGCACCAGCTGTTCCACGCCAAGCGTCTCGGCCGTCGCGTAAGCATCCGCGCTGCTGGTCAGCGTCCGCACGAATTGGTCGTGCAGTGCTGCGGCCTGGTTGCTCAGTGACTGATAACTCTGTCCGTGGACGGAGAAGAGGGCCGCGATCGCTGCTGATACCTCATCTTCGGCCGCGGCCAGCACCCCCGTGGTGGCTCCGGCGACCGCTCGATTGGCCGTGCTGACCGCCGAGCCGATCCCGGCCACGTCCGTAGCTGCCGCCGCAACGAACTCGGGGAATGCGATCACATATGACATGAAGAGAACCTGACTTTCTCTGGGTCGAAAACGTGTCAATAGGGACGGGGAACCGCTACCGCATTACACGGACAAACACGTGCTGAGTTGGTGTGGGAAACGACGAAACCTGGGTCGAGACGAAGACCGGTACATCTGGAGAATTGCGTATCGGATCGTAACTCCGCGACTCGGTACGCACTAGGTTTACCCGGAGATTGTTGCCCCTTGATTTGACCGTTGAAATGGTCTAAAGCAGGGTTTTTGAACTGCAGTTTCTTGCTCAAGACGCAAAAGAATGTTTTGCGGGTGGCGTGGCGATTCAAATATATCTCGCCTATGAATCACGCAGGTATTCAATATGGCCAAGAATGGCGCAGCCAGCAGCGTCAATCCGCTGATTCGATACCTAGCTGGGGTTGACGCCCATGTCCTCGCGTGCCTGTTGCGACGCGGCCTGCCAGGACACCGCCGCAGGCAGCGTGCCCCAGACACTGTTGAAGATTCCGACGATCTGACTGCTGGACTCCAGGAAAACCGGTCCGCCGGAGTCACCCTGCTGCGTCTGCACGCTGTTGGTCATGGTGAACCAGCCGTTGTTGATGCTCTCCACGGTTCCGCAGGTCTCCCCGGTGGTGATGCCGAAATGGCAGACCGCCTGCCCGGGCGACACCGCACCGGCGCCGGAGCGCAGCGCACGCCCACCCGGCAAGATGTCGCTTGCCGCAACACCTTCGGCCAACGCAATCGCCTCGTAGTCGGCGATCAACTGGTCAGTCGCCACCGTGGAACCGGTAGGGGTGTTGTCCCGGAACGTCGTCATGCGCCCGATGATGTTGTTGTCTTTGTCGTAGACGAGTCCGCTGCCCCGGCAATGCCCGGCCGTGAACGCCGTTCGCGACCGGGTATCGACGAAACCCAACGTGCACACGTGATTGTCCTGATGGATCTCCATGCCGGGGTACGCCGTCACGGGATTGGCGTGGCCGGTTGCCGGGGTGAGACCCCAGCTCAGTCCCGCAAGAATCACCGGTGCGATCAGCGTGCGCAATGCCAGGCGGCTCACGACCGTTCCCTCCCTCTGTGACAAAGCGCCGACCGGTAGGTGCGGTCACCGCGTTATATCCCCGACACTGAAGCTTTCGTGAAAAGTGGCCGCCGCGTTACCGAGATGTGGCCAGCGGCGCGGCCGCATCGGGCTGCTCGGCCCGGCGCGGCGCCCAACCGGGCGGGCCGAAAACGTAACCGAGCCGGTCCCGCAGCCGTCGCGCCGATCGCCAGTCCCGCGCGATCGCCGCATATTCGTGCGTCTGCAGCTTCCAGATGTTGAACGTGTCAACCTGTTTGGTCAGACCGTAGTGCGGACGGAACAGCTCCTTCTGAAAGGTGCCGAACAGCCGGTCCCAGATGATGAAGATCCCGCCGTAGTTCTTGTCCAGATACGGCTGGTCCATGCCATGGTGCACCCGGTGGTGGGACGGGGTGTTGAAGACGAACTCGAACCACCGCGGCATCCTGCCGATGCGTTCGGTGTGCACCCAGAACTGGTAGATCAGGTTCAGCGACCAGCTGAAGAACACCATCCAGGGCGGCAGGCCCAGCAACGGCAACGGCAGCCACATCAGGATCTCGCCGCTGTTGTTCCACTTCTGGCGCAACGCGGTGGCAAAGTTGAAGTATTGGCTTGAGTGATGAGCCTGGTGGGTAGCCCAAATCAGCCGGACACGGTGGGCGACACGGTGATAGAGGTAGTAGAGCAGGTCGACACCCAGAAAGGCGACGACCCACGTGTACCACTTGGTCGCAGGGAGGTGCCATGGAGCGACATAGGCATAGATCGCTGCGTATCCGAACAGCGCCAGGGCTTTCCAGGCGGCGGTCGTCGCGATCGACACCAATCCCATCGAGATGCTCGCCATCGAATCCCGGGTGAGGTACGACCCGGAGGACGGCCTCGGATCCGCTGGGATTGCACCGGTCTCTTCCGACTCGAGCTTCTCCAACTTGCGGGCCGCGGCCCACTCCAGCGTCAGCAGCAGCAGGAAGAAAGGAATCGCAAACAACACCGGATCCCGCATCTCCGCAGGCAGTGCCGAGAAAAAGCCCGTCAAACCACTCACAATGGACAGATTACTTAACGCCATGGCCCCTCACGAAAAGACGACGAACTGAAGGCGAGGATGATCCGCCCGATACCCAAACCTCGCGTCGCCGAGCGGCTGCTGCGCGCGTCCGGCGTCCGCAACCGGCTGTTCCCGACGGCCAAGCTGGAATATTGGGCGGCCCATCCGCGTCCGCCCTACTGTGGGCGGCCGTCGAAGCTGGTGCTGAACAAAGTCGAGGTCACCCGCACTGACCTCAGCGGTCGCCCGGTCTATCAGGTGACCCCCCGACACATCGCTCCCGACGAGCTGGCCGGCCACGTGCTCTACCTACACGGCGGCGCATACGTGCTCGATCTGCTGCCACACTTTCATTGGCCGGCCATCGCCAGGCTGGCCCACACGCTGCGCCGCACCATCACCGTGCCGATCTATCCGATCGCCCCCGAACACAGCTACCGCCAGGTATTCCCGTTCCTGCTGCAGGTCTACCGTCGCCTGCTGGATGCGCAGGATCCGAATTCCATTGCTTTCATAGGAGATTCGGCTGGCGGCGGGATGGCGTTCGCGCTGTGCCATGCGGTGCGTGATGCCGGGTTGCCGCAACCCACCGACGCGCTACTGCTCTCCCCCTGGATGCACCTGGGGCTGCCGGACCCCGAGGTGCTGACGGTCGCCAAGATCGACCCGTTCCTCAACGTCGACGACCTGCGCGCGGCCGGCCTCCGCTACGCTGCCGGCGACCCCCTCGATCACCCCCTGCTCAGCCCGAGCATGGGACCGCTGGACGGGCTGCCGCGCCTGTCGGTCTTCACCGGCACCCACGACGTGCTCAACCCCGATGCGCGGGCCTTCCGCAAGCGCGCGATCGGCGAGGGTCTCGACATCGGCTGGTACGAACTCGAGGGTGGCATGCACACGTGGATGTTGCTGCCCGGCCATAAGGCCAAAGTGACCCTGGGCCAGATCCGCACGGTGTTGTCCGGTTGATCCGGGTCGTGGTGATCGGCTCCGGTTTCGCGGGGTTGTGGGCGGCGCTGGGGGCTGCGCGCCGCCTCGACGAACTCGGCGTCGCGCCGGGGACTGTGGACGTCACGATGCTCAGCGCCACAGCATTTCACGACATCCGGGTGCGCAACTACGAGGCGGACCTGAGTGCTTGCCGCATCCCGCTCGGCGATCTACTGGAACCCGTGGGTGTCGGGCACGTCCCCGCGGAGGTGACCGCGATCGACACCGACGCCCAGACCGTGACCACCGCTGCCGGCGCGACCTATCCGTATGACCGTCTGGTTCTTGCTTCGGGCAGCCGACTGAGCAAGCCCGACCTGCCTGGACTGCGGGAGTTCGCCTTCGACGTCGACACCTACGACGCAGCACTGCGACTGCAACACCACCTGCAGGAGCTGGCCGGCCGCCAGGCGACGGCCACGGTGGTCGTGGTCGGCGCCGGGCTGACGGGGATCGAGGTCGCCTGCGAACTGCCGGGCCGATTGCGTGCCCTGGGACTGACGCCGCGGGTGCTGCTGGTCGACCACAACGTGATCGGCTCCGACATGGGCGCCTCGGCGCAGCCAGTCATTGCTCACGCGTTGTCGGACAACGGTGTCGAGACCAGGGCAGGAGTAGGGGTATCGGCGATCAGCCCGCACGGGGCGTTGCTGTCCTCGGGTGAGCAACTCGCCGCGGAGACGGTGGTGTGGTGCGCGGGGATGCGCGCCAGCCCGCTCACCGAGCAGTTACCCGTGACCCGCGACCGGCTGGGGCGGGTGGCCGTAGACGATCACCTGCGGGTCATCGGGGTACCGTCAATGTTCGCCGCCGGCGACGTGGCTGCCGCCCGGATGGACGAGGACCATCTGTCGGTGATGTCGTGTCAACATGGGCGGCCAATGGGGCGCTATGCCGGTTACAACGTGATCAGCGATCTGTTCGACCAACCGTTGCTGACACTGCGGATCCCTTGGTACGTAACGGTTCTCGACCTCGGAGCCGCCGGGGCGGTCTACACCGAGGGCTGGGATCGCACGTTAGCGGCCCAGGGCGCGCAGGCCAAGGCGACCAAGCAGACGATCAATACCCGGCGGATCTATCCCCCGCTGACGGGACGTCGCGACGAGTTGCTGGCCGCCGCCGCCCCCGACCTCCAGGCCCGGCCCTGATCAGTCGGACTGCGGATTGGGCAGCGTGGGACTGCTCTGCTCGCCGGCATACCAGTGCACCGCGTACACCCCCGGCTGCAACGACAGTTCGCCCACCAGCCGCTCCAGCTTGGCGGGCGAATGACCGTCGACCAGCACGTGGGCGGTCAGTGCGATGTTGTCGTCACCGCCCTGGCCGGTGTGGATCCCGCGCAGGATGATGTCGTTGCTGCTGGTGTGCTGCACGATCTGGGCCCGGGCATATTTCGCGGACTTGGGACGACAGATCACCTGCACCTGATAGGGCTCGAGACTTTCGTCTTCCTGGCCGGAGTTGTCGTGATCGATGAGCCGTCCCAGCGGGCGGCCCAGCAGGTGGATGACGACGACGCTGCCGGTGGCGATCAACGCGAATACCAGATGCCCGGATGCGGCCAGCACCCCGACCGCCGCGGAGCACCACAAGGTGGCGGCGGTGTTGAGCCCGCGGACGTTGGCTCCCTCGCGCAAAATCACCCCGCCACCGAGGAATCCGATGCCGGATACCACGTAGGAGGCGACCCGGGTCGGGCTGCTGTCCTCGGTGGCCGCGGCGTACAGCACGAACAGCGTCGCACCGGCGGCCACCAGCGCATTGGTGCGCAACCCCGCCATCCGGGCGCGCCATTGGCGTTCGAGTCCGATGAGCGCGCCGCACCCGACTCCCACGGACAGCCGGAGTGCGAAATCGGCAATGCTCAACGTCTGCACCGCACCACCCCTGTGTTGATCGAAACGGACTGCTACATCACCGACCGGCAGCCAATCAGCTTCGGGTTAACACCAGGTGGAGCCCAGGCGAACCGGGGTCTCGCTAGAAGTAGCCGCCCTCGGGTTGTCCCAGATGTTCGGGACAGTAGGTGTTCGACGCAATGGCGGTGAACAGCGCCGCGCCATCCAGAGTGAGGGCCGGATTCTGGTTCTTCACGTCGGTCAGCACCTGCAGACCGGTTTCACCGTTGCGCATCAATCCGCACACCGCTTGGGCGGACGTGATGGCCTGGGCCGGATTGGGAACGCTGATGCCGGCATCTCGCAGGGCGGCCAGGAACGACGCGTCGTCGCCTCCGGGGTCGGCATGGGCCGGTGCGGCGACAGCGACCATCGCGACCACGCCGAAAACCGCTGACAGAAGTCTCAACAGCTACCCCTGCCCCTCGGGCAACATGATCTTGGGTTTGTCCCCGTTGGAAACGTGCACCGCGTGAATGCCGGGCTTCTTCGACAACCTCTCCAGCAGACCGTCCAGCCCGGCCTTGTCGACGTTCCAATGCTGCACGGCCTCGGGCTCCTGTTGGAGCTTCGCGATCACGCTGTCCAGCTTGACCGGCTCTACGGGTCCCTTTCCGCCGTTGGCCCGGGCCCTTGCCCCGCTGCCGCTGAAGACCTGGGCCGCCACGCTGCCTGCGGCACCACCGGTCAGGCTGCCCAAAGCCATCTGGTTGACGAGGTCGGCCGGGATCGCTGCTGCCGGTGCCGCGGCCATGCTCGTGGTCGGCAACACGTCGGACACCATCCGGATCGCTGGTGTGGCCGATGCCCAGCTCGGTGGCACCGACAACTTCCCCACCACGTTGGCCTGGCCGGTACCCGCCGATACCGCGTTGGTCAGGCCGGCCGACGGCGACATTCCCAGTCCCGCTCCCAGAGCCGACTTCGGGATGTCCTCCAACGGCGGCTTCCAGAACAGCTTGAACTCGGTCATGCCGAGGTTGGGGATGCTCATGATGTCGTTGGCCACCGTGCTGAACCGGCCGATGTCGGCGAAGGTCCCGAAGATGTTTTCCCATGTCGTGGCGGCCACCGGGGTGCCCGTCAGGGCATTGAGGAGCTGGCCCATGGCTTGCATGTACGAGCTGCCGCCGCTGCCCAGAGCTTCGAAGACCTGCAGGACGATGTCGAACGGAAAAACCGGTGCGGCGGTCGGCGCGGCCGTCGCAGCCGCGGTCGCGGCCGCGGTGCCGGCGGCCAGGGCGCTGGACTGACCGACCGCAGCCTGCTGGTTGGCGAGGCCGACCGGGTCGGCGACTTGTGGTGGGTTGGTGTAGGGCTCGAGTCTGGCGGCGGCCGCCGACGCACTCGTGTAGGCGAACATCGCCGCGGTGTCCTGCGCCCACATCTCCCCGTACTGCGCCTCCAGGGCGGCGATGGCAGCGGTGTTCTGGCCGAAAATGTTCGTTGCGACCAGCAACGCCACCTCGCTGCGGTTGAGCGCGATCTCCGCCGGCGGTACCACCGCGGCGAAGACTGCCTCGTACGCGCTGACGGCCGCTTTCGCCTGGTCGGCCGCCACCTTGGCCTGCGCCGCCGTCGCTGCCATCCACGCCACATAGGGGGTAGCGGCCGCCGCCATCGCAGCTGACGACGGGCCGGTCCACGACTCGTTGGCCAATCCGTCGACGACCAGACCGTAGGAAGCCGCGGTGGACTGCAGTTCGGTCGCCAGCGCGTCCCAGGCCGTGGCGGCCGCGAGCATCGGGCCCGCGCCGGGGCCGGTGTAAATCTGCCAGGAGATGATCTCCGGTGGCCGCACCGCGAAACTCATCAGCTGCGCCTTTCGTGTGCTGAGGTCATCGGTCAGTCCGCCGGTATCACGATGATGGTCGCCGTGGTGGCGACGTCCTCACCGGCGGCAACGCCGCCGGTGATGCTCGAGGCGCCACTACTGGTGGTGCGGATGCTGGCGCCGGCCAGCGCGCGTCCAGCCAGGCTCGCCATGGCCATTTCACCGAACAGGCCGCCCTCGGCCGCAGCGGGGATTGCCGGAAGCGCACCCGCGCTCGCGCCGGGCAGCATCGATGCCATGGTCCGCATCACCGGTGCCGCAGTCACCCAGCCTTGCGGCACCGAGAGCGACCCGACCAGCGTGGACTGCCCCATCGCGCCGGACACGCCCGCCGGCACCGACGCGACGTAGCCGCCGCGCAGCGGCGACAGACCCGCCAGCGGCTTCCCGCCGGAGTTCAGGAGTGAAGCGACCCCGGGCGCATTCTGCGACAGCCCCAGAATCTGCCCGGCGAACAACCACCAGCCGCCGAACAGGACGAACCCGATGATGGGACTGTAGGCGCCGGTGATCGCAGCGAAGAACGGCCGGATCCCGACGGCGAACGGGTAGATCGCTTCGATCACCGAGCCGACGGGGGTCGTCGCCGCCGGAGCGGCTGCCGCCGGACCCACGTCTTGCAGTGCGTTGGGCACCGCGGTCATCAGTTGGGACAATCCCGACTGGATCTCGGAGGCAGCGGCGGCCTCGGATACCGCCGCGGTTTGCCTGGCCGCGCCGGAAGGGTCGGTGGTCTCCGGTGGTTCGGTGAACGGCGTCAACTGCGTAGCGGCCGCCGAGGACGCCGCGTAGGCGTACATGGCGGCGGCGTCCTGCGCCCACATCTCTGCGTACTGCGCTTCGGTGGCGGCGATCGCGGCGGTGTTCTGCCCGAGGATGTTGGTGGCGATCAACGTCATCAGCAGCGCGCGGTTGGCCTCGATGACGGGCGGGGGCACGGTCGCCGCGAACGCGGCCTCGTATGCGCCCGCGGCGAGTTTGGCCTGGGCGCCCGTGTGCTCCGCTTGCGTCGCTGTCGCAGTCATCCACGCGATATACGGCGCGGCCGCCGTCGCCATCGACATAGCTGCCGGCCCGTGCCACGAGCCGACGGCCAACCCGTCGACCGTCGAGCTGTAGGCCGCTGCGCTGGAGTGCAACTCGGCCGCCAATGCGTCCCACGCGGCGGCCGCAGCCAGCATCGGTCCGGATCCTGCCCCCAGATACATTCGTCCAGAGTTGATTTCTGGCGGCAGCGCCCCGAAGTCCATCTATTCCCCTCCGGTCCCTCTGTGCCAGCCATCGTAATCACGGGTTTGCCACTGCGCCGGGGGGCTTGCCGAACTCATACGAAACTCACCAGCTATCCCAATAGCGCTCCGCATGATTCCACGCCTGAAGCAGCAACCGCATGGCCCGGGAGGCATCGAATATCCTCGGTACAACGGCAATTGCCGACCGTATATAGCGGGCAATTCCGGCCGGCGATTCGACGCGTGCGGTTCCTTTTCCGAGTTAATTCGGCGAAGAAATATCCATTGACGCCAGCAAAGCCGCGCCGGGTCTCTTACAGATAGATGTGGGAAATGCCGATTACCGGTCAGCTGCGGACGAGCTGTTGTGGGCAATAGTATCTGGCCGAAATGACGGCGAACTCGGCCGCAGCGTCCAGACTGAAGCCCGGGTTGCGCTTTTTGACGTCATGTACCAGCTCGAAGCCCGACTCCCCGTTGTTCAAGCAGGTGCACACCGCTTGGGCGGACCCGATCACCTGTCCGGGATTGCTGTAGCCGATGTCGGCGTCACGCAACGCGCCCAGGAAGCCCGCGTCGTCGCCTGGATCGCCGTATGCCGGTGCAGCAAGGCCGATCATGAGGCATGCCAGCACCGGCGCCATCACCATTCGCGACACGAGTTCTCCTCTTCGTCAGCCTGACCGGGCGTTCGGCGGTCAGAGTTTGGCTCTGTCACCATTCGTCAGATGCACGGCATGGATGCCGGGCATTTTCGCCAGATGTTCCAGAAGGCTGTCCAGACCCTCCTTGTCCACGGTGTGGTGCTGGACGCTGTCCGGACGCTCGGAGATCCGCGCAACCATGCGCCTGAGCATCTCCGGCGATTTCAGATCGTCTGTGACCGGCTTGAGGCGACTGCGCGCACTCGTCGCCGGACGCAAAGCGCCGGCGCCCCAGGCGCTTCCGGCCATACCCGCCGCCGACATCGAACTCAACAAGGTGCCCTGCCCGAGTTCGGCGGCCGGCACAGCTTGCGGTCCGGCGGCAGACAGAGCCGCGGCAACCGTTCTGATGGCCGGGGTGTTGGCGGTCCAACTGGGCGGCACCGTCAGCGCTCCCACCAGGGTGCCGCGTCCGAAATTGGCTGTAGCGCTAGGAGATATGCCGCCGGTGAGCCAGCCGCGACCCCAGTGCGGCGTCAAGCCGCCGCCCAGCGCGTCCTTGGGCAGTTCGCCGAGTGCGGACGCCGACTTCGGGCCGAATTTGAGGAACTGCGATGCCGGAAAGTTGGCCAGCAACCCCACGTTGTTGAACTGGGTGCTGAAACTCAGCGGAACCTTCACCGCGGAGTACAGCGTCGTGAAAGTCGATGCGCCACTTGACCCGAAGAGGCCGTTGAGCAGTCCGGTGACCGTGGTGGTGTAGTCGGTGCTGAGGTCGGCCAGCACTTCCAGGATCCCCGATACCGGATTACCGGCCGACAGGATCGTTTGCGCGGCCGTGCCTGCCGAGGTACCCGCGGCCCGCCCGGTCGCCGCGGCCTGGTTCGCCAGCCCCGACGCGTCGACTATCTGCGGTGGCTCGACGAACGGGGTCACTTCGCTCGCTGTCGCGGACGAGGCCGCATAGCCGTCCATCGCGACGGCGTCCTGTGCCCACATGTCGCCGTACTGCGCCTCGGCCGCGGCGATCGCCGCGGTGTTCTGCCCGAATATGTTCGTCGCCACCAGCGAGGCGAGTTGACTGCGGTTGGCGGTGATCTCGGCCGGCGGCACGTGTCCGGCGAAGGCCGTCTCGTAGGCGGCGACGGCGGCGTTGGCCTGGCGCGCGGCCTGGGCGGCCTGGGCGGCGGTGCCGCTCATCCAGGTCACATACGGTGTCGCCGCGGCGGCCATGGCCACCGACGACGGGCCCACCCAGGGACCGCTGGTCAGATTCGCGATCACCGCCGCATACGACGCGGCGGTGGCCTGCAGGTCGGCGGCCAGGCCGTCCCAGGCGGCCGCGGCGGCGAGCAGGGGTCCCGATCCCGGCCCGGTGTACATGCGGCCCGAATTGACCTCCGGCGGAAACGCTGCGTAGAACATCCCCGGTCACCCCCTGCCTGGAAGCTGCATCGAAATCAGTCCTCGAGCGGCGGGAGCACGAAGATCATGGCTGCCGCCGGGTCGGCCTCCGCGATGACACCGTCCAGCGACGTCGCCACGGCAGCACTGCCGCCGCGCGAGCCGCTGATCGCAGCCGCGAGCCCGCGCCCGGCAAGGCTGGACAGGGCCATCTGTCCGAACACGCCGGCCTCCGCGGCCGGCGCGGCGGCGGGTACTGCGGTCAAGGTGCTGGACAGTGCTGCGGTAACGGCTCTCATCGCCGGTGCCGCCGTCGTCCAGCCCTGGGGCACCGACATGCCGCCCACCAGGGCCGCGCGGCCCATGGTGGCCGCGGCCGGGCTTGCTGCCGACGACAGATGCGGACTGATCGACTCTGCGATCGGTGCCAGTGCGCCGGTGACTGGTTGTGCCGGTGCGAAGAAGGATTGCAGTCCCTGCACGTTCTGCGCGGAGGCGTAGAGCTGACCGAATGACAAGAACGGGCCACCCGGAATGGAAGTCCAGCCCTGCAGCGAGAACGGGCCGGTGAGGGTCCCCATGATGGTGTTCCAGTTCGCCAGATCGTCACCGAGCGCCGCGGGCAGCGACACCGCGGCCGCGGAGTTACCGGTGATCTGAGCGGTCGTCGCCGCCTGCGCCGCGGTGCCCGACGCGTTGGTGGTTTGCGGCGGCTCGGTGAACGGTGTCAATTGGCTGGCGGCAACCGACGTGGCGGCGTAGTCGTACATGGCCATGGCGTCCTGGGCCCACATCTGCAGATAGTGGGCTTCGGTCGCGGCGATGGCGGGGGTGTTCTGTCCGAAGATATTGGTGGCGATCAGAACCGACAGCTGCGCGCGGTTGGCGGCGATCACCGGGGGCGGAACGGTTGCCACAAAAGCGGTTTCGTATGCCGAGGCGGCGGCGTTGGCTTGTGCGGACGCCTCCCCGGCGCGGACGGCGGTGGCGTGGATCCATGACACGAAGGGTCCGGCCGCGGCGGCCATCGCCATCGCCGTCGGGCCCTGCCACGACCCGACGACCAATCCGTCGATCACCGATGCGTAATTGACTGCGGTGGTGTGCAATTCGGCACCCAGCTCGTCCCAGGCCAGTGCCGCTGCCAGCATCGGACCGGCGCCGGGACCGGTGTACATGCGCCCGGAGTTGATCTCGGGCGGCAGCGCTCCGTAGTCCATGCGTAGCACCCCCGTATGTCTTGCCGGCTGTGTTCGTGTCGGTGCGCTGCAGCGTCGCCGCGCCGGTAAGGGTTCGACCCCGTGAAATTCGCTTCAGGCTTGGGCCTGGCAAAAGATATGCTCACGGAGAGTTATTTTCGCGGCGTTCCGCTGACGTAATCGCGAGGTAAACGAGGGATCTCCGCGCCGCCTGACTGGTTGTGAACTCACCGCAACGTTTGTTAACCGGCAAATACAAAGTCTGCGACGGAACCAATTTTTACCGGGATAAATGCACCGAATGTGTGCACGGAAATCAAGAAACGTCGACGACCACGAAAATCCGTTTAGACGAGATCGGTTCGAGCGTCGTGCTCTGCATTCGGCGTCAACGCCGCCGATCACATCAAGGCAGTCGTGATCGCTCGGTTTCACCGGTGAAGTGATGGTGGTCACTGCCCTGACGCGCCGGCACGCCGAAGGCAACGACAACGGCAAACCACCGTTTGCTGGGAAGGGCGCTACGGGTCGAGGTAGCGCCCGCGCCGCGTCATCCCGCAGCCGGCGAGCGGGCCACCACGGTGGGCCGGAACCCGTACTGTGGGACGGCCCGACCGAAGGACTGGCCCGCGACGTTGCCCAGCGGAACCCCGGGCATACCTGGGGTGCCTGCCGGCGGTGGGGCGATCATGGGCGTCCCCCCGAGAGCCGAATGCAGCGGGCCGGCCACCGGAGCGGTCGCGGTCCACCCTGGCGGCACCGAGAGCCTGCCTATGCTGCCGGCATTGCCGGCCGCCGCCGTGGCCATCGGGCTGATCCCGCGTACGGATTCGAGCGATGCAGTCTCACCGACCGCCGCAGGAAAGACGTCCGCGGCGGTGCCGGCCACGTCGGACATCGCCGAGGCACCGAACAAGCTCGACAGGGTCCCGACGGTGGAGCCCGGCGTGAAAATGCCCGTCGACGTGATCGTGTTCCAGATGTTGGCGTTGGGACCCCACACCTCCAGAAGGTCGCCCCAGCTCGAGGACCCGGTTCCGGTCAGCAGCGTGTTCGCGACGTCCGACAAGCCCGCACCGCCGTCGGCGCCGGACAGTCCCTGCAGTGCGCCCGGTACGGCAGACATCAGCTGTGAGAGCGTGCTGTGCGCTGAGACGGCTGACCCGCCGACCGCTTGGTCGACCGCCGCGGCCTGCGCCGCGAGTCCGCTGGCGCTGGTGGCCTGCTGGGGTTCGACGAACGGGCTCAGCTCGGTGGCTGCCGCCGCCGAGGCTGCGTAGCCGTACATCGCGGCGGCATCCTGCGCCCACATCTCGAGGTAGAGGGCTTCGGTCGCGGCGATCGCGGGAGTGTTCTGACCGATGACGTTCGTGGCGATCAGTGCCGCCAGCTGAGCCCGGTTGGCCGCGATCAGCGGTGGGGGCACGGTGGCGGCGAATGCTGCTTCGTAGGCCGCCATCGCGGCTTCGGCTTGCGCGGCGGTCTGCTCGGCCTGCGCCGCGGCGGAGCTCAACCAGGCCACGTACGGCATTGCCGCGGCGGCCATCGATGCCGATGCCGGGCCGAACCATTCTTCCCCGGTCAGCGCGGACAGCACCGCGTCATAGGCCAGCGCGGTGGCACGCAGCTCAGCAGCCAACCCGTTCCACGCCGACGCAGCAGCCAGCATCGGCGCCGACCCGGCCCCGGCATACATGCGCGCGGAATTCACTTCGGGCGGCAACGCGGCAAAATCCAGTGCGGCGGTCATCGGTGCCTCCTCGGCCGGTCGAGGGACGCCCGGGCGCGGTGACGGCACCGGGCGACCCGAGATGTCGATTAACGGGGCCGACTCGGGTCGCCGAAATAGCAATTCTGCGGTTATTTCCGCGCGCACCAATTAAGCGCATCGCAAAGACGGCGAGCGCTCGTCGCGTTTATCGGAAACAGCGATCAGATTGCGAAAACAATGCCCGGGTCGGATCGAAACGAAATGGTCTTCGATCTCGGATAGGGACTATCGTCGGGACTCACTCCGCTCTCACCTCCTCTGGGTCGTGGCATGCGGGGATGCCGGGCGCACGACACGCAGGGATGAGGTCCGGCGGGCAGACGAGCCCAGCCGGACCAAGCACCCCTCTCGACAGAGCTTTGGCACCACACGGCGTATCCAGCGGAAACGCTGGAAGCCACTTGGGCTCAACCCTTAAGCCGGGAAGAGCTGTCCTGACCCTGGGCGTCTTTCGACGTTCGAGGTCAGTGGCCTGTGTCCGTGCAGACGCCTCACCTAGCGAGGTGCATGCGAAAGCCATAGTGGCACTCCAAGCGCGTCGAGTCAACTCAAAACTCCGGGCATTGTGCAATTCGGCTGAGGAATTCCATACCCCGCCCGAATATGGCTTACGGGTACCCGAATATGCCGGGACTCGGGATGCCGTCGTCGGCGAAAAAATCGTTATCCGGCGGCCGGTGGACGCGGCATTATCGTCAGCTTCGCGCCGTAGCGGGGTCCGTTGCCGTAGTGGCGTGCGTAGGGACTGGCTACCGGCATGCCCGGCATGCCGGGGACGCCGGTTGCGGCCGCGGCAGCCGTGCCGGACGGGCCGGGCACTGACCCGATGCCGCTGCGATTGCCGGCCTCGACGGCCGAAGTCCAACTCGGTGGCACCGACAGCCGCCCGACCAACGACGCCTGGTTGGCTCCGGCCGCGACGCTGCCCGTAGCCGATCGGGCGACCGTCGCGCTCGACCAGGTCGCGTTGCCGGCATCGGGACCCGCCGGCGGGATCGAGTTGGCCGCCTCTTGGGCCAGTGTCACCGCGTTGACGTCTGCTATCGCGTCGGTGACCACGGGCACGAGCAGAGCCGGCGCCGGGTAGCCGGCTGAGAAGATCCCGTTGAACAGAGTGGAGTTGAGGAAGATCCCGTAGGGATTCCCATCGTTGCCGTCCAGGAAGTTCAGGACGTCGACGAGTAGGCCCGACTGGGGAAGGATGTCCAGGGGTGCGGCCGGCGCGGCGAGTTCCTGCAGCAGTTGGCCAACGGGATCGTTCGCCGCGGCTCGGGCCACCGCGACGGCCTGGTCGGCCGGTCCCGACGGGCTGGTGGTCTCGTCGGGTGCGCCGAACGGTGTGAGCACGGCAGCGGCTGCGGCGCTGGCGGCGTAGCCGTACATCGCCGTGGCGTCCTGTGCCCACATCTCGGCGTATTCCGCCTCGGTGGCCGCGATCGCCGGCGCGTTGATGCCCAGAAAGTTGGTGGCGACCAGTGCGATCAGGCGCGCCCGGTTGGCCGCCACGACGCCCGGTGGCACCGTCAAGGCGAATGCCGTCTCGAACGCGGCCGCTGCCGCCGCGGCCTGACTGGCCGTCTGCGCGGCCCGCCACCCGGTCACGCTCATCCAGGTCAGATAGGGCGCGACCGCGGCCGCCATCGTCGCGGCAGTCGGGCCCAGCCAGCCTTCGCTGATCAAGCCCGAGACCACCGACTCGTATGCTGTTGCGCTGGAATGCAGTTCGGCGGCAATCGCGTCCCAGGCCTGCATCGCGGCCAGCATCGGCGCCGAGCCGGGCCCGGTGTACATACGTAGAGAGTTGACTTCAGGTGGGAGTGCTCCGAAATCCAATACCGGCACCTCCTTCGACCAACCGTTGGACGACTGTCGGTCCAACTTCGCGGTTGCTCCCTCCTGTCATCCAGCAGCCGGCGGGCGCCCCATGATCGTCGGCCGGAATCCGTACCGCGGCGGATTACCGAAGTTGTTGCCGTACATGCCCCCGATCGGCACACCGGGTACTCCGGGCATGCCCGCCGCGGCCTCGGGAGCGACCGCATTGCTCGTCCAGCCCCCGCCCGGGTCGGCGGTGCCGGCGTAATTGGCCACGGCGGTCGCGGCCGTCCAGGTTTGCGGAACGGACAAACGACCCACCACTGCCGACTGATTGGTCGCCGCCGTCACCCCGGCGCCGGTGGTCATCGACACCGTCGCGGCGTCGGTCAACGGCGGAAGGCTGATGGGGTTGCCAGGAGCATCCGCGGGAATCGGCAGCGCGTTTCCCGCACCCGACCCCATCCCCGGCACCTCCGCACCTTCTTGCGCACCGAGCGCTACCGCGTTGATATCGGCCAACCCGGCGAACACCGCGGGAGCGACGATGGCGGGGCTGATGTAGCCGGCCGACACGAACCCGTTCACCAGGCTGGAGTTCAGGAAGATCCCGTACGGGTTCCCGTCGTTGCCGTCCAGGAAGTTCAGGATGTCGGCCAGCAGATCGGCGCCCGGGAAAGGCTCGGCCGTCGCGGCAGCGGGTGCCGAAAAGCTTTGCAGCGCAGCCGGAACCGACGACATCAGCTGCGGTAGCTCCGATTGCGTCAGAGAAGCCGCGTCGCTACCGGCGGCCGCCGTGACCGCCGACGCCTGGTTGGCCAGGCCGGCCACGTCGGCGACCGGCGCCGGCTGGGCGAACGGGCTCAGGGTCGCGGCCGAGGCGGAGTTGACGGCATAGCCATACATCGCCGCAGCATCCTGGGCCCACATCTCGCCGTAGGCGGCCTCGGTCGCCGCGATCGCGGAGGTGTTCTGCCCGATCAAGTTGGTCGCGACCAGCAGCTGTAGCTGCGCGCGGTTGGCCGCGACCTCGGCGGGCGGCACCGTCATGGCGTAGGCGGCTTCGTAGGCCCCCGCGGCCGCCGCCGCCTGCGTGGCGGCCTCCTCGGCCTGCGTTCCGGTGCTGAGCATCCACGCCATATACGGTGTGGCCGCGGCCAGCATCGCCTCCGACGCCGGCCCGAGCCAGCCGTCACCGGTGAGCACCGACAGCACCGTGTCGTACGCGGCGGCCGTCGCATGCAGTTCGGCGGCGAGCTGATCCCAGGCCGCCGCGGCCCCGAGCATCGGCGCCGAGCCCGGCCCGCAGTACATGCGCAGTGAGTTGACTTCCGGTGGTAATGCTGCGAAATCCATTGCCCACACCGTCCCTCAGCCGACCGCGGCGTCTGCCGGGGTGGCGAAAACTATTGCGGCGCAGCGGAATAATGGCATAGCCAGAAACATCGGACTTCTCCTTTTGGAGGATGATCCGACCCAGCTACGGGCCCTTGGCCGTTCTGGCGGTATCGGGATGGTGCCGATAGCCCGTGCGCCGCGACCGGATCGGGAAACAAAGGGTCATCGAATTACAGACAGGATTGGATCAGCGCGGCCCCACCTCCCGTCACCGTCCGGGCACGGGAGCGCCACCAGGGTTGCTCAATCGGGATGAAGCCGCCCGGCGAGATTTGCCGGACGCGACGACCCCGCCAGTTCTGGCCCGAATTTCACACAGCGTATCGGGCCGGGGCGGTGCCGGCAGGAAGTTAGCCGAACCCGAATTTCGGCGCGCCGCGTGCTAGCTCAGTTGCTCTTTTTCTCCGCAACCGCGGCGCTGAGTCCCTCGGCCAGGTCGTCGCGCGTCAATTCCCGGAACCGGCGCAACTGCGCCTCGCTGAAATCGGTGAGGTCGCTGTTGAGCACCGCGTCCAGGTCTTCGTCGTCGAGCCGGAAATTGCGGTGATCACGAGCCTTCTCCACCACATTTCGCACGAAACCGGCGTTACCCAGCATGTCGATGCCCCGGATCAGGTCGCCGTCCTCGGAGTACGTCTCGTCGAGGTAGAACTTGGTGTACGACGGCAGCAGGATCGCGACCTCTTCGTCGGTGATGACGTCTTCGTTCTCGTTACCCATCAGCTGGGTCAGCGCTATCAACTCAGCCGGCGTGTAGCTGTAGAACTCGATGACCGTCGAAAAGCGCCGCCGCAGACCCTGATTCACTTCGAGCATCTTTTCCATGGCCTTGGCGTAACCGGCACCGAACACCACCAGCTCGTCGCGGTGGTTCTCCATGTACAGCAGCAGCGTGTTGATGATCGCGTTGCCGTACGGGTCGCCCTGCGAGTAGCCCTTCTCGTGCAGCGTGTGCATCTCGTCGAAGAAGACCGCGCCGCCGAGCGCACCCTCGAGCATCTCTTCGGCGTTTTTCTCGGCGTCGGCCATGTAGCGGCCCAGCAGCTTGGTGCGGCTGGTTTCCACCACCAGCGGCTTGCGCAGCACTGTCAATCCACACAGTTGCTTGGTGAAAGCCCTTGCGACCGAAGTCTTTCCGGTACCCGGCGGTCCCAGCAGCAAGGTGTGGCGCGAGGTCACGGGGACCGGAAGTCCCATCTTGGCGCGCGCCATATTCACCTTGGTGGTGGACTTGATGAGTTTGATTTCCTTCTTGGCCTGCGCCATGCCCAGCATCGCGTCCAGCTCGGCGTCACCCTCGGCGAGGTACCGCGCGGCTTCCTCGGCGTGCCGGGCGGCTTCGGCCTGTGCCCGGGTCGGCGCGCTGTCCGGATCCCAGGGATCCGTTCGGGCCTCGATCGTTTCCGGGTCGGTGAGGACCAGGCGAAAGTTCGGATTGTCCAGAGCCTCACGGGCAGGAGTGAACTTCGCGTCGCGCGAATACACGCGGCGCAACAGTTCGACTGCTTCCTCTTCGCGGCCGACATGCCGCAGACACATGCCCTGGGTGTACAGGGCGATGTTGGCCGCACCGGGCACCCGGTCCCCTTCGATGGCTTCCTGACCGCGGCGGAAAGCCTCCTCGAAGACGCCGAGCGAGGCCAGCGCCGTGGTGGCCATCGCCGCACCGGCCGCCTTCAACTCCGGATGCCGCCACGGGGTCGCCTCGGGGAACTGCACCAGCACATCCGGCCAGCGTTTGGTGCGGAAATACAGCACCCCCCGCACGTAGCTGACCAGCTCGGTGTCGAACGGGTGCCGCGGTTCGGTGGCGTCGAGCAGATCGGCCGCCTCCTTGTACCGCTTGTTCTCGGCCAGCACGGCCGCGTACGCGCAAGCCAGCGAATCGACACTGGTGACGGCTAGGCGCAGGAACAGGCCGTCGGACACCTCGGGGCGAAACTGCAGGTCGGTGACGCCGAGCCGGCGGGTTTCCCAGCCGAAAGTCCGCACCGCCGCCCAGGCGCCGGCAAGCACCTCGATGCTCTGGTCCCCGGACAGGATCCGCGCCAGCCACGCGTCGCACATCGCGGGATCCAGCGTGGTGGCGGTGGTGAACATCTGCGATGCCACCTGCGGATTGTGACTGGGCTGCAGTCCGTTGACGGAGATTCCCGATGCCAGCAATCCGGCGACCATCGCGTTGCGGGCATCTTCGGCAGTCGACTGCGCGCGTGTCATTGTGCTGCTGAGCTGGTGACGTGCTCCGCGTCAGGACCGAGTGGCAACTCCAGCTCGTCGTGGTCTCGAAGGTCGCGGCTCGGTACGACCAGTTGCGCCCGGGTGGACGGCGCCGGCAGGCTGCCCCGCACGGCCGCCAACTGGCGACCCGTGAGTCGGTTGAGTCCGGCCGTGAGCTCCCTCGGCAGTCGGGACTCGCTGTGATAGCGCACCCATGCCGACAATTGAGGCCGGCCCGCCCGTGTAGTCAGTCGCACAGTAACCACCGTAGCCCCCACTTCGGGTGCGTCGGACAGCCACAGTTGGTTCAGCGTCTCGGTGTCGATGTAGGCCGGGCTCACCCAGAAGCTGGTCACGAAGCCGTTGAAGTGCTTGAGGTGCCGCCACCCGGGCCGGCTCCAGGTCGGTTCCAGGTCGGCAAGCACTGCGCTGTCGACCTCGGCCAGCTCGTCGGCGGTCAACGGACGCGCTGCGCAGCTCTGTCCGTCCAGATCCTGGACCAGCCGCTCGGCGGCCGCCACCAGAGTCGCTGCCAGGGAGTCGCGACACAACACCGCACCCACGTTGCGCTGCGGGTCCATTCGCAACACCAACCAGGTGCGGCGACGGTCGGTGCCGGGCCGCTCGCCGGTCGCCTCGTTCGCGCCCCACCCTTCCGGGCCCCACTCCTCCAGCGAGGCCGACGCCCGGGCGGCTTCCGCGCCGCCACGCACCTCCACGGAGACGATGTCGATAGCGTCGAGATGGACATCGAACTGCTGCAACCCATCCGCGACCGCTGCCACCGGCAGGATCGCCGCCGATCCCGACGCACGGTGGCGATGGCGACCGGGGTGATCGCTGTCGGCGCCGTCGACCTCGATCACGGCGACCAACTGGCCGCGGTACTCGCGCACCCCGACCGTGTCGCGCCCGAAGCGGCGCTTGAAGTCGGTCGCCGGCGTACAACCCGCGCCCAGGGCGGTGCCGGGGTCCGCGGACCAGTCCCACAGCCAGTTCGCCACCGCCGATGTCACCGTGATGCCGTGGTAGGTGACGATCGACAACAGCGTCACCAGCACCGCAAGGCCCACGCCGACCCACCAGGCCACCCGGTTGGGTCCCTGCCACGACTCGGGGGCGTGACTGGCGAGCACCAGGATGAGCACCACGACCAGGAACACCGCGGTCACGCGCGGCCACGACAGGGACAACCCGAGCTTGCGCTGAGCCTTCATCGTTGTTTCCGCGATCGTCGCATCAATGTCGCTGTACCGAACACTGCTCCGCCTATCAGTAATGCCGCGGCCAGGCCCCCGGTGGCCACCCACACCGGCGCCATGTTGCGCGGAGGAGGCGCTTTCGGCAGCGACAGCGGCGCCGAGAGTTGTTTGGGTGCTTGGGGCGGTCCTTGGGGGACATCCCATGTCAACGCCGCGACCGGGTCGATGACACCGTATCCGACCTGGTTGTCCACCCCGCGGGCGGGCGGCCGGGCCGTGTGGATGAGTCGTTGCATGACCTGATACGCCGACAGCTCGGGGAACTTGGCACGCACCAGCGCGGCGACCCCCGACACGATCGCCGTGGAAAAGCCGCTGCCCTGCGGCGGCAGCAAATTGTTTTCCTGACCGACGATGGCGTTGACCAGAGCGTCGTCGCGATTCGAGAAACCCATGACGTCGTCTCCCGGCGCTGAGATCGAGACCCAGGGACCGGCGATGCTCACTTGCGGCAACGGCTGACCGCCGGGGGTACTACCGTTTGGGCTGGTGACGGCGCCGACGGTGAGGACGTCGTCGCTGAACCACGAGGGCGTCACGACCGTGCTCACGCCGCTCCAGTTGCGTGGGTCCTGGGGCGAGAGCGGATCGAAGGCCGGGTTCTCTCCCTTGCAGTCTTTCCCACCCTTGTCTCCAGCGGCAGAGACGATCAGCGCGTTCTTTTCGACCGCCGCATAGTGCACGGCGGCTCCCAGGGCCCGTTGATCGATCGGATTGCGGGCGCTGATGCAGATCACTTCGGAAATGTTGATCACCGAAGCACCCATGTTGGCAGCATGAACGATCGCGCGTGCCATCGTCTGGATGTCGTCGATCTTGGCCGCGGTCTGCGGGTCCGCATCGCCGGTGTAGGCATCCTTCAGCGAGAACGCCTGGCTGGACTGCCGAATCGAAATGATTTCAACATCAGGCGCGATTCCGCTGAAGGCGTCGGAAGCTGCCCCGGTCGACTCCGGAGGCGGTGCCGCCGCGGGTGTGGGTGATGCCGGCGACGGCGACGCTGAGGTGGAGGTCGACGGTGACGGCGAGGCCGAGGCCGTCGGCGACGGGGAGGCCGAGGTCGTCGGTGCCAGCGGGCGCGGATGATCGACGGGTTGCACCCTTCCGCCGCCGGAGTAACCCGGAATTGTCACGGTACCGCCGCCCCGGTTGGCCGACGGCGCCTGGCCTGGCCCGGGTGCCGGGCCGGGCGGAGCCCCATCCGACGGCGACGGCGGGGGTGCCGGGATCATCGTGATGGTCGGGCCGGGCACCGGAGAAAGTGTCACAGTCTGCGGTGGTGGCGGTTTTTCCTGCGTGGGTACAGTGACCGGCCGGCGCGGTGCCGCTGGCGGAAGCGCTGCCCCACTGGCGGTCGCCCCGCCGATCATGGATGCCACCAAGGTGCCGTGCGCGTCACAGTCCGAAAGCCCATCGCCGCCGGCCATCACATAGTCGCCACCCGCAACGAGCCGCGGCAACCTCGGGTGCGGAGTCACGCCGGTGTCGATGACCGCGACCTTCACCCCTTCGCCGCGGCCGAATCGCCACGCCTCGGTGAGATTCAGCATCTCCATGTATCTCGGCGGCACTTTGAAGTTCGTACCGGGCAGCACCCCGACCTCGTTGCAGTACTTGTCCTGCTTCATCGGCGCGACCGGCCCGGGCGGGCTGTCGGGCGGGATGGCCCCGGGGTCGAACGGCGGCGGTGTGATCGCGTATGCGGGCGGCAATCCGGCGAGTGCCCCGCCCGCAAGGACCATCGCGGCGAGCGCCGCGCTAGTCGCACGGCGCCGCCACCGCCGACCGCTACCGGTAGCGAATTGCTGCATAGACGTTCATCAACCACAACGCCAGCGGGAAGATCGGTATCAGGCACAGATACTCGATCCATTCCACGAACTTGCGGAACAGCGGACTGTAGACGGTGTTGGGCACCACCGCGGCAGCGGTCAGACCCGCCGTCGGGAGCGCCACCAGGACCGCGGCGGCGATCGACACCGACAACGGCGACGACAGCACCAACGCGTATCGCACCGCCACGGCCGCGATGATGATCACCCCGGTGGCGGCCAAGGTGATGGCCTGCCAGCGGTCGACGTACGAGCGGCCCCGCAGCAACAGGAACCCGGCGGTGAATCCCGCCAGCAACAGCGGCAGCCAACGTTCGTGGGTGTGCGGGTTGCTCAGTGCGGTGAGGCAGACGACCGTCAGGACGCCCAGACCGATCAGCAGGCCAGAAAGGAACGACCGGGCCCGCTCGGCCTGCAGCAGCACGTCCCGCACCGAGGCCGGTCCTTCCAGGGTCGGCGGGCCGCCCTCGGACCGGACCACCGTCGTCGGCAGGTCGGGCCGCGCCTCGAACACCCACCGGCTGGTGGCCGACGGGAACACCGGCAGCCGGATACCGGCCAGCCGCCGGGCCAGCGCCGGCGCCGCGTGGTACAGCAGGACGCTGGCCAGGACCAGGCAGCTCATCAGCGTCACCGCACTGGTGGCAGCAACCATCCGGGACAGGCTGGCCAGGGTCGTCAGCGCGCTGATGGTCACTATCGCGGTGTAGATCGCCAGTCGGCGACCGGTGAACCGCAGCGCCAAAGCCGCCGCGACGGTCAGGACACCGAAGCCCAACACCGCCTGCGGCGAGCCGACCGGCCCGGGTGGTGCCGCCGCGGACGCGATCGTGAGCGGCACCAGCCCGCTCATCAGCAGAATGTCCGCGACGCGACGCTCGGCGTCGGTCTTGGCACGCATCAACAGCAGCACGGACACCGCGAGCACCAGCACGCCGACGATTCCGGCGAAGATCGTGGTCAACCACGTGTTGTGGTGCCAGCGCCACCAACCCAGCACGCCGGATGCCAGCACCACGCCGGTCGCCACCATCGACGCGCCGACCTGAAGGGCCATGACCGGGTCGATCGCGGCGAATCGCTTGCTCAGGTTCGCCGAGACCGCGGTGGAGATGTGCTCGATGACCTGCGAGCGGTGCTCGGCGTCCGGGATGAACCGGATCCACAGCCGGTCACCGTCGAAGACGTCCTGCTCAGTCAGCGACTGGGTGGCGCGCAGGGGCGTGCCGTCCACCAGGCACAGTGCCCAGCGGCCGCGGCCGGCCGCTTCCAACGGCGTCTCCCCCAGCTCCCGCAGCCGGCTGTTGACGACCTTGAGCAAGGGGTCGGTCATCACCGAGACCGGCGCGTTGGCATCCAGCAAGACCCCGATCTGGACGCCCTCGCCGGCCATGATGCCGATGACGACCGCCCTGGGCGACGAGACGCCCTCAATGTCAGTCTGTGGCGCATCAGCTACTGCGGTCATCGTCCTGCACCCCCTGTCATGGCGATTGTGTTGGCCCGTGAGTTGCACCGAGTCGGTGTCGTCCCCGAGGCGCCCGCGACGCCACTCCCTTGGAGCTGCGGCCGGAGTGAATCCGTTTTCATTTGCCTCGCCTCGCGCCTATCAGTTGTTGACGTCGTTGTTTTCAATTTTGCAGCCTGTTCGAAAGCAGTATGCCGTGTTGGCATCCAGCTCGCATTTTATGTTGAAAAATGTTGTCAGACTGCGTGTTTCGTAACGGCGTTGTTAAACCCTGCTGTGCGTTTTCCATTCGCCATACGGCAAAGTGTCCAAAACGGTCTTGACCCCGACCTGGACCAGTTGTGGGGTGGCCGGGCAGATGGCCAACCAAGCCTCACCGGATCCGGCCGTCCGGGCCTGCTGGTAGAGGGCGATGCGTCCGCCGGATCCGTCCTTCAAGGACAGCACCGACGCGCTGGGACCCTTCGCGTCGTCGCGGTACTGACGTGCGTAGACGGCCACCTCAGCCGCGGGATCGGACAATGCCTGACCCAGTGCGGCCACGGTGGAGGCACTGATACCCATGCGGCGCAGGTCGCCGCCGGAGAACACGTTGAAGCCTGATTCCTGCCACGACTTGGTGGCCTCGAGCATCTCTTCCAGCGGCACGTTGACGGCGTTGATCGCCGCCGGATCCGCGTGGTGGATCGATTCGAGGCCGTCCATCACCAGCGCGGCGATCGAGGCGGTGTCGGAGACGGTGACGTCGTCGACGGTGATGTCGTTGCCGACTCGAACGGCCGACACCCAATGCTGCCCGCGACGGGCCAATACCACCCGGAACTCGTTGTCGGGGATGTCGCGCGATCCCGGCGGCTGATTCTCGTTGTCGACGACCCCGTAGAGCAGCTTGCCGCGGGAGAGCAACGCGACGACTTCGAGGTCGGGCGCCGCGAGCACCTTCATCCGCGCGGCCACATTCTCGTTGACCGTGTCGCCGACCACGATCCCCTGCTCGCGCATCACCGCCATGCCTGGATGCTCGTTGAGCCAATCGTTGTTGTCCGTGGAGACATACGGCCGGCACCGCAACTCCGGCGCTACGTGCCGGATATCCAGCAACGCTTGCAGCATCCAGAAGCCGTCGACATTGACGGTGATGTCGGTGCGGGTGCTCTGTTGATCCATCCCTACCTCAGTGGTCCGTGAGCGGTCCGAAAGCTGTCCTAGCCATCTTCATCAGCCATCTTCATCCAGTAAACCGCAGGACACGGCAGCACACCGTTTCGCTTGGTGTGCTGCCGTGCCTGTGGTTTCGGTTATCAGGCCCAGCTGGACCCGACGGCGCTGTCGGTCTGCGCCATGTTCTGACCGGCGCTCTGGACCTTCTGGCCGTGGGCGTTGGCCTGCTCGTAGATCACCTGGAAGTTGCGGCCCAGCTGGGCGATGAACTCCTGGCAAGCCACCGAACCGGCGCCGCCCCAGAAGTCACCGGCAGCCAGCACATCGCGAACGATGGCCTGGTGCTCGGCCTCCAGATTGGCGGCCTGGGCGCGAATCAGCGCGCCGTGCGCGTCGACGTCGCCGAACTGGTAATTGATGGTCATGTCTGTTGTCCTCCTGGATTAGAAGCTGATGGGCTGGACTAGCTGGACAGGATCTGCTGCGACGCCTGCTCTTGCTGCTCGTAGTTGTTGGCGTCACGGATCAGACCATCGCGCACCCCGTGCAGCATGTTCACGATGTTGCGGAACGCGGTGTTCATCTGGCCCATGGTGTCCAGCGAGGTGGCCGAAGCCAGACCGCTCCAACCCGCGCCCGAGATGTTCTGCGAGGACGCCCACATACGACGGGCCTCGTCCTCGACGGTCTGCGCGTGAGTCTCGAAACGGCCCGCCATGGCACGCATTGCGTGCGGGTCGGTCATAAAGCGAGTTGCCACTTTAATTCTCCTTGCGATGAATGTCTTACGACTGAATGGTGTTGTTACAACGCGATGGCCGATCAGCGCTACACGCGGGCGTGACCGCCGACCGGGAAATTACGGAGGACCCCCTATTCCGTCAGCCGGCGGCCACCGGGCTGCGTCACGGCCGGAAAGGTGTCGAACCCGAACCCCGTTGTCCGAGTTGACGGCGAATGCAGGTGATCCGAAGTGACGGCCTCCGACCGAGCCGTTCAACCCCGAAATCACCGCCTGCGGAGAGATCGCTGTGATGATTGCGTTCATAGCTGCTCCCTCCTGTCGATGTGTCAGTTCGGTCAGCCTGCGGCTGCCGCGTTGGCGGCCTCGGTGGCCGCGTACGAACCCGAACTGGTGGTCAATGTGTTCACGAACATCTCGTGGATCGCGGCGGCCTGCGCACTGACGGCCTGGTACATCTGCGCGTGGGCCGCGAACTGGGCCGCGGTGAGCGCCGACACCTCATCGGCGGCTGCCGGCACCACCCCGGTGGTGGGAGCCGCCGCGGCCGCATTCTGCGCGCTCATCGTGGTGCCGATACCCTGCAGATTTCCGGCCGCCGCCGCCAGCGCCTCCGGCTGTGTGGTCACGAACGACATGCTGTTTCCTCCCTCAATTCGTCCCAGCAACCGCTCTCTCGCAAGAGAGTAGATGACTGTGTGGCGCCAAGTCGTCTCCGACGGTACCTGTTTGCAGTTGTTCACTTGCCGGTAAAACGAATTCACCAGTCGTAACGACACAGTAACAGCGTCTGACCTGGTTCGGCAGGTGCTCGCGGGAAGCCGTGGCGACCTTCCGGCGCTGATCGGGGCGGACTTCGCTGACCTGAGCTTTTCCTGGCACTCTCACGGCGCGGGGCGAGCTACGCCAGCGTGCCTGCCTCCGGCAATTCCCGTCGACGAATCCGCGCCGGGACAACGGACGGATCGCATCCCGAGCACGGACAATTCAGCGGTCCGAGACGGCACTTTCCGGACTTAGTATTTTGTCCATCCCCGATTATCTTTTCGTTTACTGTCGCGCCATCATTTGTCCATAGTCCGATTTTGTGAACTCGCATATAACTCGTGGCGACATACTGAACTCATACACTTCTTCTGCCGCGAGCGCGGTCGATCCGCAGCCGGAAGCGACAGCATAGTCGCAGCTCAGGACGTTATCTGAAGCCACGCGGTGTACGAAAGTTTAACGATAGTTAGCGAATAGTGAATTGTTCGCGTCATGGGTATCACCGACTCCCGAGGGCGATCTAATGTGTTTCATGTGAATCAGTTCTGCGCTTGACCACCCTCGTGAATCACAGTGATACGATGCCCGACTTTTTCGGACTTCGGCCGATCGACAATTGATCGTTGTCGTTTCCGGACGGTCGGCGATAGACGCGACACACCGATGTGTGCAGCCACCATTCATAACTCACCGGAGGAGTTCTCATGTCGTTCGTACGTACCTATCCCGAGCACCTTGCCGCCGCCGCCAGCAACCTGCAGTCACTTGGCGCGGCGTTGAACGCCGGCAATGCGGCGGCCGCCGGCCCCATCAGCGGCGTGATCCCGGCTGCCATCGACGAGGTGTCGGTGTTGACGGCGGCCCATTTTGCGCTGCGCGGTCAGCGCTTTCAGGAGCTGAGCGCCCAGGCCGCCAGGATCCAGGCTGCGCTGGCCGCGACGCTGGCAACCAGCGGGGGTTCCTACGCCGCGACCGAAGCGGCCAACGCCGTTGCGGCGCTCTGAGCCCCTCGCAGCGTAAGGACTACGGAGCAGTGGTGGATTACGGAGTGTTGCCGCCGGAGATCAACTCGGCGCGCATCTACGGCGGACCGGGTGCTGGTTCCCTGATCGCCGCGTCGACGGCGTGGAGTGACCTGGCCGGGGGAGTTCGCGGCCGCGGCCAGTGGACATCGTTCGGTGATCGAGGCACTGACCAGCGGGCCATGGCTGGGACCGGCGTCGGCGAAGTTGGTGTCGGCGGTATCACCGTTCATCACCTGGCTGAGCAACAGTGCCGAGCAGGCAGCCGAGACTGCGACCGGGACGAGCGCGGCGGCCAGTGCCTACGAGAGGGCGTTCGCGGCCAGCGTCCCGCCGCCGCTGATCGCGTCCAACCGTGCCTTGGTGCAGGAGTTGACCGCCACCAACGTCCTGGGGCAGAACAGCGCGGCGATTTCGCAGCTCGAAGCCCTGTACGCCGAGTATTGGGCGCAGGATGCGGGGGCGATGTACACCTATGCGGGCAGCGCAGCGGCGTCGACCCAGTCGACCGAGTTGACGGCGCCGGCCGACGTAGCCGAGCCGTCGGGGGCTGCCGATCAAGCCATCGCCGTAGCCAGCGCCGCGGGTCAGGGCGTGCAGAACCAACTCGACAGCCTGAGCGCGCAGCTGACCCCGAGGGTCAGCGAAGTGGTGAAGACGCTGTCCTCGCCGCTCAACGGCCAAGGCCCCGCGATCGACGCGTGGATCATCGCCAACACCCCGTTCGACGACATCGTGCCGCTGTACAGCAAGTACCTCTCGGCCTACATCAACTCATTCGCGGCCCTGATTCAGTCGACGCAGACTGTCGGGCAGAACACCAGCGGTTGGTCGGGCATCGGCAACCTCGCGAACACCCTCGGCAAGGACGCCGCCAGTGCGGCGAAGGCCGCCGCCGGAGCCGCGCCCGCGGCCGCGGCGGCGGGCAATGCCGCGGCCAGTGCCGCGCCGGCCGGCCTGGGCGGGATAACCGGAGCCGCCGCGAGCCTGGGTAAAGCGGTGCCGATCGGCGGGTTGTCGGCGCCGGCGAGCTGGATGCCGTGGCATGCCACCACCAACCCGGGTGTGGCCGGCGCGATCCCGGCCGCCGCGGAAAGCGCCAACAGTTTCCCGATGGCTCCGCCGTTCGGCCAGTTCGTCAATGGCGGCTACGGGCGAAATCAGCCGATTTACGGCTTCAAGCCCTCCGTGATGGCCAAGCCGCCGGCCGCCGGTTGACGGCGACCGGATCCAGGGGACAACGCAATGCTCGACTACGGGCTGTTGCCGCCCGAGATCAACTCCGGGCGCATGTACACCGGTCCCGGCTCGGGTCCGATGCTTGCCGCTGCGGCGGCGTGGAGCGGGTTGGCCGCAGATGTGCAATCCGCGGCGGATGGCCATCGGTCGGTGATCACCGAGCTCACCGGCGGGCCGTGGCTCGGGCCGGCGTCAGAGTCACTGGTCGTGGCGGCCACTCCGTTCATTGCCTGGCTGGATGCCAGGGCGGTGGACGCCGGCGAGACGGCAAGCCAGGCGTACGCCGCCGCGACCGCCTACGAGGCGGCTTTCGCGGCCACCGTCCCACCTCCGGTGATCGCCGCCAACCGTGCGCTACTGGCGGCGTTGGTGGCCACCAACTTTCTGGGCCAGAACACCCCGGCGATCGCAGCGACGGAGGCCCTGTACATGGAGTTCTGGGCTCAAGACGCCGCGGCGATGTACAGCTACGCCGATGGTTCGACGGCGGCGTCCGAGTTCACCGAGCTGCCCGAACCGGCCGAAGTGACCGACCCGGCCGGGGTCGTCGACCTCAATGGTGTTGGGACGCAACTAAGTTCGCGAGTCGGCGAGGTGTTGCAGATGCTGTCGTCACCCTTGAACGGGCAAGGCACCGCGATCGACCAGTGGATCATCGCCAACACGCCGTTCGACGACATCGTCCCGCTCTACACCAAGTACATTTCGCCGTACCTGAGCGCTTTTGCGCAGGGTCTGCAAGACACTCTGTTCGTCGGTGACGAGACGGCCGGTTTCGCCAAGCTCGGCAGTCTTGCGAATGATTTCGTCAAGGATGCGGCCACGGCGGCCGAGCAGGCGACGCGGGCGGCCGGACAGGCTGCAGCGGCCGCCGGCAGAAGTCTGGGCGGCGTCACTGCGAACCTGGGCAATGCGCTTCCGATCGGAAAGTTGTCCGCACCGGCGAGCTGGACCATGTCCACTACCCCCACCGCCGCCGGGGCGAGCGCTGTCGGCAACGCCACCGCAGTTCCGGCCGCCGCCGAAGGTGCAGTCCGCGGCGGTGTCCCGATGACCGGACCGCTCGGGCAGTTCGTCAACGGTGGCAACGGCCGAAAGACCCCGGCCTATGGGCACCGGCTGACCTTCATGACCAGGCCACCGGCGGCCGGCTAGACGGGCGGCGCTTTCGTACTGCGCTACACCTACTTGCGCACCTCGGTGGCCGCCACCTGCACGAAGACGCCGGTGTCCTCGGCCATCAACAGTCCTCGACCGCGAGGCAGCGGGCCGCCCTTCATCTTGCCGCGGATGAAGCCTTCGTCCGGGTCGGCATCCATCACCAGCAGTGGCGCATTCGCCTGATGCAGGGCCCGCAGCATCGGGTCGCTGCCCGCCGACGACCAACCGCCGAAGGTACGGGTCACGATGACGTGCAGACCGACGTCGGCAGCCCGGTTCACGAACGGAACGGCCTTGTGCAACGGCGAGTCGAAGCCCGGCGGCAGCTGCTGGATGTCGTCGACGATCAGGAAGATCTCCGGACCGCTCCACCACGATCGCGACAACAGCTCCTCGGCGGACAGACCCGGCGGCGGCTCGCGGCCGGCCAGTGCCGCCGACAACTCGCCCATCATCGCCACCACACCGTCGAGGTTGTAGGCGAACTTCTCCACGTACTCGGAACCCAGTGTGGTCAGCAGCTGACGGCGCGGATCGACCAGCCACACCTGAGCGGACCGGCGTCCGGGCGGCGGGGGCGGCGCGCTGGTCGCGCCGGGCGCGTACAGCCGTCCGATTTCGGACATGATCGTCGCGAGCGTGGTCGTCCGGCCACATTCGCGACGCCCGGTAACCATCAGATGCGAGTTCTCGGCGAAGTTGAGGTAGACCGGCTGCAGGTCCAATTCCGATATCGCCCAAGCGATTCCGCCGGCACCGACACCCTGGCGGGTGTCCCGCGCCGCCAGCTCGCGCACCTGCTCGACACCGAACCGCGCCGGCAGGCGACGCACCGGCGGTGCGGCGGCCGTGGTGAGCCGGCTGACCGCCTCGACAACACTGTTGCTCTCGAAGACGTTGTCGGGGGTCGCCGACAGCGCCGGGCGAGCCACCAGAGTGTGCAGACCCGCTTGCGGGTCGCTGTCCAACCGCACGTAGTTGACCGCCACCATGCCGCGGCCCGGCTTCACCGGGACGTCCTTGGCGAACCGGGAGCGGACCAGCTTCGCGTCTTCGACCGCGGCCAGACGCAGCTCCACCCGCGAACCGAAACCGCTGCGCACCGGTGGCCGCAATTCGGATTCCCGGTCGGCGGTGACCACCACGTGCACACCGAACGAGGGACCCTGGTTGATGATCACGTTGACCTGGTCGATCAACACCTCGTTTTCCTCGGCCAGCGCCCGGTAGTTGTCGATCACCAGGTAGACGTCACCGAACCCGTCGTTGGGCACCGGACCGACTTCCCCGCCGAACTTGCGGCGCCGGAACATCTCCATCGAGGCGATGCCGTATTCGAGGAAGCTGCGCTTGCGCTCGCGCACCAGCGCCAGCAGCTCTGCCACCGTCCGGCGTACCCCGTACGGGTCGGTGGGACCGGCTACCTCACCGACGTGCGGCAACTGCGCCACCGTGGTCAGCGCCGTGCTGCTGTAGGCCAGGCAGTAGAACTGCACCTGCTCGGGGGTGTGGGTAAGCGCCGCCGAGCAGATCAGGGTCTGCAGGGCGGTGGTCTTGCCGGATCCACCGGCGCCCAGGATCAGCACGTTGGAGCCGGGGCCCGAGGTGTCGACCGTCCACGGCGGTTGGTCGTGCTTGAACGGGCGGTCGATGATCCCGATCGGGAACACCAGGTTGCGGACCGAACCGTAGTCCTTGTGCCACGGGTGACCGAGGAAGCGGTTGACCAGCTCGTCGATGGGGACGGGCTGGGTCAGCGGCGGCTGCCACAACCGGTAGGGCTCGAACTTGATCTTGCGCAGCTGATCGATGATCACCGTGCCGACCTTCGGTGTCCGGATCGCTTCTTCTTCCTCGTCGGGTTCCTCAGTCCCGATGCCGATCACCTCGCCGTTGGAGAAACCGTTCACCGATTCCACGGTGGGACCGCCGACGCTGACTTCCATCGGCGTGAACGAGTTGGTGAACAGTTGCGGGCGGACGTAGTCGATGTTGTGCACCAACACCGGCGCTTCCTCGCCGTCGACGCTCGAGATGCGGAAATAGTCCCGCCACAGGAACTCGGCCTGGAAGCGGATGACGTCTTCCAGGCTCTTGCGGAAGTAGCCCAGTCCGGCCTGTGCGGGCAGGTTCACGGCGTTGGGCACACCGGCCGCCTGTGCGGCACCGGCGGTACGGGCTTTCAGCACCAGCCGGTAACCCATGTTCTCCATGAGCTTCTCGGCGCGGCTCTCGATGGTCTGCGAGGCCATCATCAGATGGATCCAGTACGCGCGGCCCTGCCGGCCGATCGAGTCGAGCACGTCGACCGCGGTCGGCATGATCCGGAACCACTCGTAGAACTCGTCGATCACCACGACCAGCATCGGCAGCGGTGCCATGTCCTGGCCACGGGCGCGCATCCTGGTTCGCACCGAGTTGTATTCCTTGGCGTCGTCCACGCCGGCGCTGTCGCAGATGGCTTTGCGGCGCGCAATCTCACCCCACAACGCGTCCAGGAAACGCTCCATCAGCGCCTGGTCTTCTTCCAGGTCGGTGATGATGCGCGAGACGTGCGGGACCCCGGCGAACGGCTTGACCGCCGATCCACCCTTGAGGTCGGCCAGCACGAACTGCAGCTCTTCGGGCGGGTGGCCGAGCATCAGCGACTCGATCACCGTCCGCACCAGCGTCGACTTACCGGAACCGGTGGTACCCGACATGACGCCGTGCGGACCGTCGCCGCCTTCGTCCAGCGATTTCATGTCCAGGAACAGCAGCTCGCCGTTGTCCGAGCGGTTTCCGAACGGTACGCGCAGCCTGGAGCGGCCCATCGTGTCGGTGCGGCTACCCCACAGGTCTTCGAAGTCGATCCCGGAGGGATCGCTGATCCCGTAGTAGGACAAGATGTCGCGGGCACCGATGTGCGCCACCCGCTGGCCGATCTCCTCGTAGGCCTCGGCCAGCCGCCATTGGGCCAGCTTCTGGCCGAACTCTTCGGCCTCGGCGATGCTCATCTGGTCGGTGAGCGCGAAGAACCACGCCTTGTCGTCGATGACCATCCAGGTGTCACGGTCGCGGGGCAGCGCCTCGATCACGCCGATCTTGTCGAACTGCAGCTTGCGCTCGGGCACTCCGGTCCACATCGGCGAGCCGGTCAGGTCGAAGAACGTCACGCCGTCCACGCCCTCGGCGCTGATCACGTACTCCCATTGCGGGTCGTCGACGTCGGCGATGATCACGTGGTGCGGGGTGGGGGTCTGCGCCGAAGAACTCGCGTGCCGGGGCGTGAACGAGCCCCGGCCGGCGAACAGTTCGGCCTGTTCGGCGGCGAATTCGCGAACCGAGCTGTACACCATGCGCGCGTTGCCCGCGGCGTCGTGGCGTCGTGCGTCGCCGAAGTGCGGCAGCCACTTGACCCAGTCCCACTCCTCCAGATCGGAGCTGACGATGATGAACTGCATGTGGTCGGGGCCGTGCGAGAAGGTCAGCTGACAGATGATCGACCGCATCAGCGCCAGGACCTGTTCGCGGTCGCCGACCAGCGCGTACCAGGGCTCGACGAGCACCGAGATCATCTTCGGCAGGTTGTAGACGACGCTCTGGTAGCGACCGAACTCCTGCAGCGCCTTGCCGGTCACCGGCTCCAGCTCGATGTCGGTCGGCATGTTCTGCGGCTCGCCCCAGGTCACCTCGGGACGGGTCATGCCGACGCCGACCCGGACCACCCCGAAGTTGAGGTCTTTGCCGTCCGGCTTGCGCTCCCACATCCGGGACGAACCCACCGCGGCGGACAGGGTGTCGGGCGCGGGATGGAACCACCGGTAGTTGGCGTCCATGCTGTCGGCGGACTCCTGGGCGGTCTCCCGCAGCATGTCCAGCATCAGCATGAACTGGGCCCGCATGGCGTCCAGCTTCGGCCGGCTCATCTGCTGCCCGCCGCCGCCGAACCGGCCGCCGAACATCATCATCATCATGCCGCCGACCATGAAGATCGGGAAGATCGAGCCGACACCACCGAACACGTGCGAGCCGCTGGCAAAGGTCATCGCCACCATGCCGCCGAGCAGGCCGATCACCACGACGCCGACCACGATCAACCACCATGGTTTGCCCTCGGGCGGCGGAATGCTCAACGGCGTCGGAAGAACGATGTTCTCCGGCTTGATTACCGGCGGCTTCTCCGGGGTCGGTCGGGCAAAACCACGTTTCACTTCGGTACCACCAACTCTGCAGGGGTCATGTCAATCGGTAGCGTGTCGTGCTCCACCAGGGCGTCCGCGCGGGACAGTGTCGGACCCTGCGGCAACAACCGCAGCGCCACCCACGGCGCCAAGCTCGGCTGCAGGGTCAGGCCCAGCGCCTCGCGTGCTTCCTTGGTGTCGTCCACCCCGAATCGCGCGCCCGCATTGGTCAGCCACCACAACGACTCGGTGGTCTGGGCTCCCGGGTGGTTGCCGGTGACAGCCACGAAGTTCGCATAGTTGGGGCCGAAGTAGACCTGGTCGGCCTCGCGTCCGCTCATGTCCGCCTTCACCAGGCTGACCAGATGGTTCATCTCGCTGGCCTTGATCGGCAGGGTCGGCCCGGACACCACCTGAATGCGCGCGCGGGTCTCACCGGCGGTCCGTTCCCACCACCAGCAGGTGGACGGGTTCTCCCGGATGTCCAGCACGTTCAACGGCTCGTTCGGGTACGCCGACAGGTCGATCCGGTTGACCACCGGCATCTTGGCCAGTGCCGAAGGTTCGACCGTCACGGGCTTGGTGTTGCCCGGGTGCCCGGCGTTCTGCAGGATCTGGGCCACCAGCGACGGCATGGTCTGCACACCGTCCTCCAACACCAGCGAATATTGTTGCGGCCCACTGATTTGCGGCGTGACCAGAATCGTTCCGACAGGGCCGGGCGCGCCGGGGAAGGTCGCCGGGGCACCCGCCTTGGGTACCTCGGGGACCAACAGCTCCGGGCCGACGGGCAGGGCGTCGTAAAGGGCGTGACTCATCGGTCGCGCCTGACTGACCTGCTCCGGGGTCACGCCGAGCGGCAACAACACCGACCGGTCGGTGGCGTCGATCTTGGAGCGGCGTCCCTCACGGATCACCCAGGTGCTACCGCCATAGCTGAGCACCACGGCATCCGACCCGTTGAGTATCCGGCGGTGACCGCTCATGTCCGGGGTGCCGTCGATGACGGTCACGGTCACACCGGCCGGGGAAGCCATACCGCCGGACGTGCCGCCCACCGTGTCGCAGACCAGCCACGACGAGGCGGACGGGTTCTTGGGCGTGAACGAAGACGGAGCGCCGGGGATCCCGACCAGCGGTCCGTGCGGCATGCCCGCGATCTGGCTGCTCCGGACCTGGTGCGGATTGTCCGGTCGACCGGCGATCAGCCGTGCCGACGCCAGGTTCAGCGCCGGGTACAGCCGGTCGCCGACCTTCACGTACAGCGCCCCCGAGTCACGGTCTGCGATGATCGGCGCGTCGTTGATCTGGCCCGCGGGACTGATGAACGAGTACAGCAAGGCGCCCAGGCAGATGACCAGGGCGGCGGAGACGGAGGCGACGACGGCCAGCGTCTGACGGCGGCCGGGCTCGATCTCCATGCGCACCCGCCACCGGGTCAGCGCCATCGCGGTGCGGCGGGCCAGGAATTGGTAACCCGTTACCTGGGTCCGCGTCGACAATCCCAGGCCGTACCCCGACCCTCGCTGTCCGCGGCTATGTTCAGCCACGTTCGATCACCTTTCGGTTGTGCAAAACACCTGGATACAGGCCCTCGCGGTGAGATTCATCGATAACCGTAGGGCACCCGCAGAGACCTCGCACGCGGGCAGTGGCGTCCGAAGACCCGCGTTGCTTCCCCCACGGTATTGATCGTGTCTTCATTGGGCATCGCTTCTTCACTGGCATGGTAGCCGCGAATGGTCGTGTCGGCGCGCTAAGTCGCGGACTGCCGGGTTCTCCGCGATGAGCTGCGGGTAGCAAGATTGCCGACATGACTGAGCTCGCGCCATCTCTTGTCGAACTCGCTCGGCGCTTCGGTATCGCCACCAGTTACCAGGACTGGTCCAACCGGCAGGTGAGCGTCTCCGAAGGCACGTTGGTGGCGGTGCTCGGGGCCCTGGGCGTCCCCGCGAGTACCGAGCAGGAACGCAACGCGGCCCTGGACGCCGAACGGCGCGCGTACTGGCAACGACCGCTGCCGCCGACCATCGTCGGGCGTGCCGGCGCCCAGACGCGGTTCTGGGTGCACGTCACCCACGGGGCTCCCGCGGAGGTGTGGGTGCAGCTCGAGGACGGAACCGAACGCCGCGGGATCGTGCAGCTGGACAATTTCACGCCGCCGTTCGACCTGGACGGGCGCTTGGTCGGCGAGGCCAGCTTCGCGTTGCCCGGCGACATTCCGCTCGGCTACCACCGCGTGCATCTGCGATCCGGCGAGTATGAGGCCAGCACCGCTCTGATCGTGACTCCGGACTGGCTGGGACTGCCGGAGACGCTCGGCACCCGTCGGGCCTGGGGACTGGCCACGCAGCTGTACAGCGTGCGCTCGCGCCGGTCCTGGGGCGTCGGCGACCTGACCGACCTGGCGGATCTGGCGTTGTGGTCGGCTTCGGTGCACGGCGCCGACTACCTATTGGTCAATCCCCTGCACGCGGCGGCGCCCGGGCATCCCATGGAGCCATCCCCCTATCTGCCCACCTCGCGGCGCTACGTCAACCCCCTCTACCTGCGCGTCGAGGCGATACCGGAGTTCGCCGACCTGCCCAAGCACCGCCGGGTGCGGGAGCTGCGCACCCAGGTACAGCAGCGCACCGCCCGGCTCGACGCCATCGACCGCGACAGCGCGTGGGCCGCCAAGCAGGAGGCGCTGCGACTTGTGCACCGGGTCCCGCGATCGGCCGGCCGTGAACTGTCCTACGCCGCCTTCTGCGCCCGTGAGGGCCGCGCCCTGGACGACTTCGCCACCTGGTGCGCACTCGCCGAGAAACACGGCGGCGACTGGCATCGCTGGCCGAAGTCGCTGAGGCACCCCAGCGGCGACGGCGTCGCCAAGTTCGTCAGGAAGAACGGGCAGGCGGTGGACTTCCACCGTTGGCTGCAGTGGCAACTGGACGAGCAACTGGCCGCGGCTCAGTCCCAGGCCGTACGGGCCGGCATGGCGCTGGGCATCATGCACGACCTGGCGGTCGGGGTGCATCCCGACGGTGCCGACGCGTGGGCCCTGCAGGACGTGCTGGCGCTGGGCGTGACCGCGGGCGCGCCGCCGGACGAGTTCAATCAGCTCGGCCAGGACTGGTCGCAGCCGCCGTGGCGGCCCGACCGGCTCGAAGAGTCGGAGTACCGGCCGTTCCGGTCGCTGATCCGCGCGGTGCTGCGGCACGCCGGCGGCGTCCGGATCGACCACATCATCGGACTGTTCCGGCTGTGGTGGATCCCGAGCGGCGCACCGCCCACCGACGGAACGTACATCCGCTACGACCACGAGGCGATGATCGGCATCGTGGCGCTGGAGGCCCGACGGGCCGGGGCGGTCGTCGTCGGCGAGGATCTGGGCACCGTAGAACCGTGGGTGCGTGACTACTTATTACTGCGCGGGCTGCTGGGCACCTCGATCCTGTGGTTCGAGCAGGACGAGTCGACGGGTGGGCCGCTGCCCGCCGAGCGCTGGCGAGAATGCTGCCTGTCGTCGGTCACCACGCACGACCTGCCGCCGACCGCCGGCTATCTGGCCGGCGACCACGTCCGGTTGCGGGAATCCCTGGCGTTGCTGACCCGCCCGGTCGAGGCGGAGCTGGAGGCCGCAGCGACCGAACGGGCGGCGTGGTTGGTCGAGTTGCGCCGCGTCGGTCTCCTCGCCGACGGCGAAGATCGTCCCGAAGAGCTGATTTTGGCGCTGCACCGCTACCTGGGCCGCACCCCGTCGCGGCTACTGGGCGTGGCCCTCACGGATGCGATCGGCGATCGGCGCACCCAGAATCAGCCCGGCACCACCGACGAGTACCCGAACTGGCGGATTCCACTGGCCGACCCCGACGGCCGTCCGGTGCTGCTCGAAGACGTCTTCACCGACGGCAGGGCGGCCCGGCTGCTCGAGGCGGTGCGCGCCGGGCTATGACCTCCCCGACAGCCGACCGGGCGGCGCTGAGCGACCTGGTGCACCGCTACGCCGCCTACGTCGACGACCGCCAGTTCGATTCGATAGCAACACTTTTCACCGATAGCGCCGAGCTGGCGGTGCCGGATCCGCCGACCTCGCTGCAGCCGATTCACTTCCATCGGGGCCATAGCGCCATCGTCGAGGCGGTGACGGCCGTGGCCCGGGTGGACCGCACCGAACATGCGATCGTCGGCGAGGTCTATCACCAAGGACAGCCCGGCCACGCGCGGGGACGCATCACCTGCATCGCGCACCACTGGAGTCGGCGCGCAGACGAGGTGGTCGATGTCGTGTGGCATCTGCGCTACGACGACCACTACGTACTCACCGACGCCGGATGGCGGATGAGCCACCGGGCCTTGACGATCAACGCGATCGAGAGCAGTCCGGTGCGCTGGTTGCTCCCTCCGTGATGGTGCCAGGACCGCTGAACCCGTTTGTGCAAAACGCATTTCGGGTATTTTCTCGATGCTGCCACCTTGATGACCGGGGCGGTCGCCGGCCAAAACTGCAGAGGAGATGCGCATGGACGATGCCGCAGCCGACTCCGCCGGTCGGCAACCCCACGACTCGATGCAGGCGCTGGACGAGTTCGAAGACGACGTCGAACGGGCACCGGCACTGGTCGTGATCGCAGGTGGCGTCCTGGCGTTCGTGGTATCGGTAGCGACATTCGCCCTGGGACATGTCAGCATCGGGATCGCCGCGGCCAGCGGCGGAATGTTGATCTTGAGCGCCGGGCTATCCTGGCTCGCCATGGAACGCCGGCGGGTTCGCGACGCCGAACGGGACATGCACTTCGACGACCCCGCGCACCCGGGACGGGCGTGACGGAAAGCTCAGCGCCTTAACGTAATTCGGCCAGATTGTCCACCGACTTGCGCACGTCGGAGCGCAACACCCGGGCCACCACCCGTCCGACGGGCCCGCTCAGCACTCCCCCGCTCAGATCCGCGGTGAGATCGAACTTCGAACCCGGGTCCTTCGGTGTCACCTGCATGGCGACCGTGATGCGGATCCCGCCTCGGCCGCGCCCTTTGAGCTCAATGGATTTCGGCTCGTCGTACTCCGTCACTTCCCAGTGCACGACGTTGCGGAAGCCCTTGACCTTGATGCACGACGAGACGCAGGTGCCCTTTTCGATGGTGTCCGGGACCTCGCCTCGCCAGCCGTTGAAAATGGTCATCCATTCGTCGAAGCGCTGCAGATCGGAAGCCAGCTTCCAGGCGGCTTCGGGGTCTACCTCCGAGGTCGTCGAAACATCTACGCGTGCCAACTGATCCGCTCCTCATCTGCCGTCGACGTCCGGGGTTGCATACCCGGGCGCGCGGGGCCGAAAACCCCGGCGGACCCCCGCGCCGGGTTTCCTAGATACCGGTCCAGGCGCTGGCCACTTCGGTCGCGACGTCGATCACCTGCGCGGCCTGCGACTCCGGCTTGTCGATCTCCTCTTTGACGTACTGAGCGATGAAGCGCCGGATTTCGCCGTCCACACCGGCCAGGATGCGCAGCACCTCGCCGCGGATCGACTTGGACGACACATTGACCGTGATGTCGGAGGGCCGCGGCTTGGAGACGTCGACGATGAGCAGCAGCGGCTCGGCGGCCCGCGCGGTGGCCCGCAACGCGATATCCCCGGCGACCACGAACCGCTGCTTGTCCAGCCGCAGGTCCAACAGCAGGTCGATGGACAGCGGGATGTGGATGACGAAGGTGATCAGATCGCCGAGTTTGCGCGTCACCCGGGGCTCTTGGATCTTGACTTTCGCGCTGACCTTGGCGATTCCGCCCGGCCCCTGCGCGATCGGTTCCATCTCGAACTCGCTGCCGGCGATCTGGGCGAATGCGGCGGCCACCCGGTCCGGCGTGACGGCGACCTCGAAGAATCTGCGGCCGAACTCTTCGTAGCTGAGGAACTCGTGATTCTGCATAGATTGAACGGTCTCATGTCACCAGTGCTCTCGGTCGTTGATCCGTTCGCGTCGCCGAAAATCGCGCTGCGGATCGTCATCTCGGGTCGCTACCAGCGTGATCCAGGCCACTCGCGCCGGATTTGTGAACAACGCCACAAGGGGCCGATCTGATTCGGTGTGTCGCCCCTGACCCTGCCACCCTGGAAACCATTGGAGGTGTTAAGTCTCATGCGCGCGCACGAATCAACCGAGCAGCGCTCGATAGCAGGGCTGCTGACCTGGCTCGGCGGCGGACACCGGCGCGAACTCACCGAACGCCATGAGCGATCCACCCACGCCGTCGCCGGCGCGGTGGTGGTGCTGGGCGCGGTGCTGGCCTGGCTGGTCGCCGCGCTGGCCGTGCGGACGTCGGTGCACGCCGCTCCCCTGTGGGCGGTCCTCGCGCCGACCGTCGTCTTCGGGCTGCTCGTCGGCGCGGTAACCCGCGCCATCGCAAGCGGCCCGGCGCGGGGGTGGGCGGATGTCGCGGGTCGTGCGGCCGTTGCCGTCGCCATCGGCGTGCTGGTCGGCGAGCTGGCCGCACTCGTCGTCTTCTCCGCGGTCATCGACGACCGCCTGAACGAGCGGGCGCTGCACGACGCCGACTCGTCGCCCGCGGTCGCCCACGCCTCGGCCGAGCTGCGGCAGGCTCAGGCGGCACGTGCGGCGCTGGATACCACCGTCGATCAGGCGCGCGGACACCGGGATCAAGCCTTGGTCGTGGCACGCTGCGAGTACAACCCCAGCCCGGCATGCCCCCAGACCCGCATCACCGGCGTTCCCGGTCAGGGGCCGGAGACGCGGACAGCCAACGAGTTGCTCGCCGACACCCAGCGCGAACTGGACAACGCGCTGGCCACGCGGGACCGTCAAGCACCTGACCTGGACGCACGGGTCGCGCGTATGGAGCGGGCCGTCGCCGAGGCCCGGCACGGCGTGGTCGCCGACGCGGGCCGAGGCCTCGGCGGGCGCTGGGTCGCGATGAACGACCTGACCATGTCGAATATCGGCGCACTGCTCTTGCGGGTGCTGAGCATCGCATTCTTCGCGCTGTTGTACCTGTTGCCGCTGATCCTGCGCGGCTGGCGCGGTGAGACTACCCACGATCGTCACGCGACGGCGCGCGCGGAGCGGGAACGGGCCGAGTTGGATGCCGACACCGCGATCGCGATCAAGCGGGCCGAGGTCCGCCGTGCCGCCGAGATCATGTGGGCCGAACACCAGCTGACCCAAACCCGCCTGGCCATCGAGGCCCAGGCCGAGATCGACCGGGAACACCAGCGCCGCCGGGTCGTGGAAGCGATTCAGGCCCCGGTGCGCGCGACGTCCGAACGCACCTTCGAACCCGTGGAGGAAGACATGTACCTGCCGATCGCCGCCGAGGCGGAGGCGGCCAGCCGCGCGGTGGCGCAGTTGCCTGCCGGCGACGAGGCCGACGCCGCGCCGATCGACGTGCCGGAAAACCTGCCGGCACCCGTCGAGCCCGTCGAGCAGCAGACTCTCGAGCATTACGAAGAACCCCAGGAACGGACCCCGTTGATCCCGTCCATCCCCGACGCCACCAAGGCGGCCGCTCGGTGGATTCGTCCGTTGGTGCCGCCGTTCGTCGCGCGCGTCATCGACAACACGACCCAGCCGTTGCGCAGCGCCCGTCAGGTGTTCGAGGAGGTCGAGGAGATCGCGTTCTCGCTCAAGCGCACCCGCAAGGTGACGTTCGGCTCGGAGAGCACCGAAGGCGCCGGGCGTGAGCAGGTGCAGGCCGCGAGCCCCGACATCACCGAACGCCAGGACCCCGCCGCGAGCAACCGGATCGAATCCTCGCGCGGCTGGGCCGCCGGCCCGCCTCCTCCCGGCGCCCACCACGAGCAGGTCGACACCGGCGCGGAATACGCCCGCCTGGGCGGGGTCTCCCGGTCCGACCTCGCCGGCCTGACCGTCGGTCCGGATGGTCGGCGAGAACTGGTCGAGCGCAAGGGCCCGCGTGAGTTGCGTGCACCCGAAGGCCCGCGTCAGCTGCCGCCCGGCAAATAGGGAGACGTGAGGCCCCAGAGCGGTCGGCTCGGCACACTGGTCGCGGCGTAGTATCGGGCCGGCAACAGCACATTGACGGGGAACGGGACGGGAGTGGATTCGTGACGGCAGCGATCGCGGATCGGCAACGCGCGGTGTCGACCGGGGCGCCGGCCGCCGCATGAAGGTCAGCCTTTTTCTCGCCGACGCCGCACAGGCCGACGCCCAGTCGGGGAAGGTCCACACCCTCGGATTGGGCTGGCGGCAGTGCCAAACGCCAACGCCCCCTTTCGCTTTGGTGATGTTTCTGGACATCGACTGGGACGAGACCAACAAACGGCACAAGCTGACCTGCCAGCTGCTCAATACCGACGGCCAGCCGGTGATGGTGCCCGGTCCGCAAGGGCCGCAGCGGATCTCGTTCGAGGCCGCGGCCGAAGCGGGGCGCCTGCCGGGAGCGATTCACGGCACCGCGGTGCGCATGCCGCTCACCCTCAATATCCCGGGCGGGATTCCGCTGGATCCGGGCATCTACGAATGGCGGGTAGAGGTGGAGGGTTTCGAACACGCCACCACTGTCGAAGCATTCATCGTGCTGCCGGGGATGCTCACGCCGAACCCGGGGTAAATTCGCACCGAACCGCGAGAGCCGTTGCGCTGAGCGCTAATCGACGGTGAGTTCCAGACGCTGCAAACGACGCACCAGGATGCTGGGCAACCACCCTCCGACCTCGGCGGCCTCGATGCGCGAAGTGCGGTCCAGCAGCAGCCGCAACACGATCTGCGCTTCCAGCCGGGCCAGCGCGGCGCCGACGCAGAAGTGCGCTCCGCGACCGAAACTCACGTGGTTCTTGCCCGTTGCCCGGTCCAGTCGGAACTCGTCCGGCGTCTCGAAGTGGGCCGGATCGCGGTTGGCCGACCCCCACAACAACAGCAGCCGCGTATCGGCGGCCAAGTCGACGCCGGCCAGGGTGGTGTCGCGCAGGACGTGGCGGTAATGACCGCGGAACGGCGGCTCGAAGCGCAGGGTTTCCTCGACGAATGCCCCGAGCAGCTCCGGGTTTTCCCGGACGCGGCCCGCGATGTCGGGCCGGTCGGCAAGTATGCGCGCCGCGCTGCCCAGCAGGGACGCGGTCGACTCCCCCGCGGCGGCGAACAGCGTGATCATCATGACCTGGGCGGTGAGCGGGTCCAGTTCGCCGGCATGGCAAGCCCGCGCCAGTTCACCCAGCAAGTCGTCGCGCGGGTGGCCGGCCGCTCGGGCAAACTGTTCGGTGATGTAGCCGCTGAGTTCCAGGACGGCCCCTCCGGCGGCGGCCAACTGTTCCTGGCTGCCCAGACCTTCCAGCAATTGGGTTGCCGCGCAACCCCATTGCATCAACTGGTCGACGTCGGTGTCGGGGAGTCCGATCAGTTCGGCCACCACCATCATCGGCAACCGGTTGGCCACGGCGCTCATCCATTCGATGCGTCCATCCACCATGCCGTCGTCCCACAACCGTTCCGCGGTCCGGGTCGCGAAGCGTTCGACGGCACGGATCCGCTTGGCTGCCAGGTAGCGCACCATCAGCTTGCGGTGCACCGCGTGCGCGGGGTCGTCGGCAGTGGCCAGCACATGGGTCGGCCCACCGAGCGGATCCATCTGAAACGGCACGACGGTGCCGTCGGCGGTGTACAACATCGTCGCGGTCAGGTTCGACGAGAAATCTTCGGTCCGCAGGACCGCTTCGTTCACCGCGTCCCAGCCACCGACCGCGTAGAAGCCGGAGTCGCCGATCCGGTGCACCGGGCCCGCGGCCCGCATCCGTTCGTACAACGGGTACGGGTCCTGGATGGCGGCGGCGCCGAACAGTTCGACCGCATCGACGAGGGCTACGTTCATCGTCCCAGGTTGATGAACCGGTAACCGCAGGTCAATGGCATCGGTCAAAGCTGATATCCGGACTCGTCGGGGCCGGCGGCCGGATGTCTCAGCGAATCCGGCCGACCAGCGACTATGCTGAGAAAATTATTGCTGTTCGTCTCAATCCTGAGATGTCAGCAGAGGTGATCTCGATCGGAGGCGGATGCCGGCGCGTCGCGACGACTGGCTGGTCGGCGGTGATCGCCGCACGGTCGCCGCCGAACGCATCTACGACGCGGCGATGCAGCTGATCGCCCGCGAGGGTTCGGACGCACTCGACATCGACCGGCTGGCCGCGCAGGTGCACTGTTCGCGGGCGACCGTCTACCGCTACGCCGGGGGCAAGGCCGAGATACGCGATGCCGTCCTGAACCGGGCCGCGGCCGGCATCGTCGAGAGCGTCCGTGTCGGCGTCGACGGCCTGACCGGCCGTGAACGTGTCGTCACCGCGATCCTGGTGGCGCTCAGGCAGATTCGCGCCGATCCACTGAGCAGGTTGATGGTCGGCTCGATCCGCCGGCCCGACGCGATGACGTGGCTTACCGATTCACCGCTGCCGGCCGCGTTGGCCACCGACCTGTCCGGCCTGACCGACGGCGATCCCGTTGCCGCGCAATGGATTGTCCGCACGGTGCTGTCCCTGCTGTACTGGCCGGTCGAGGACGACGAGCTCGAACGCGAACTGGTGCAGCGCTTCGTCGGTCCTGCGTTCGACGAAAAGCTCTGAGCCGCTTACTCGTTGCCGAACGACTCGTACAGCTCGGGCAGAAACCCGGCCAGATGGTTCATTTCTTGCGCGCAGTGCACCAACAGGTTGCGTGCCGTGGACTCGGAGACCCCGATCACTTTCGCGGCGACCGGGCGCACCGCCCTGGAAGCCAGATCGGGCGCGTTGCGGACGGCGATGTGCGGTCCGCCCATCCAGAACCGGGAGCGCATCTCCGATCCCGTCGCGGTGGAACGGATGTGGTGGACGAACCAGCCGGCGTCCACCGGCGCGTCCCCGGAACCCAGTCGAGCGCATATCGCGACCGCGTCATCGCTGTCGGGCGGCAGGCCCATGGTCGACGGATCCGCGAATTGTATTGCGGCACTGAGCAACGCGGAGCCAATGTACTCACTGATCATCGACCAGCGACCGACGTAGCGCTGGGCACCGCGGCGTCCGCCGTCCGCGCCGTCCTTCCAGCGCGCCGACAGGTGCGCCCGCGGGTGCCACAGCTTGTAGCGGCGGCTGTCGCTGCCGTGCCAGCCGAACCACCACGACCACATCGCCGGCGTGACGCCGGGCATGTCGGTCAGCACCGAAACCTGCATGCTGCCGTCCTGGAGCAGGCCGTAGCCGTTCTCGGTCTGCTGGTAACCTTCGTCGGCGACACCGGCGGCGTCATCCAGGGCCAGCAGCGTTGGTCCGGCCTGCGGACCGTGTTGCAGCGCCGTCACGACATGCGCTGGCAGCGGTGCCATTTCGGGCTTGAAGAACTTGGCCCACGGCGTGTTCACGTCGTCACCCCGATAGCCGAGGTAGGCGTCATCGGCCATCTCAGATCCGTCCCATCCAACTGTTGAACAGCCCGTCCGGGTCGTACTCGGAGCGCACCCGGTCCAATCTGGTCATCGCAGCGTCGCTGGCGAACCGCGCCGGGCGCTGGCCGAGATTCTCGTCGGCCAACTGGATCCCGGTGGCCAGGTGGGACATGGCAGCCATGTTCGACCGCGCCCAGTCGCCGTAGCGGTCATCGTCGGCGGGGTCCTTCCATGCCCCGTACAACGCCAGGTACACCTCGTCCTCGATGCTGTAGGCCATGTCGGGCCGCTGCGGCGACGGCCCCCAGTTCAGCCACAGGAAATGCGACGGGTGATCGGGGATCGTGTCGATGATGGTACGAATCCCCGGCAGCAGGTCCTCGGCCGCCGCCGAGGTCCACATGTTGTCTGCGGCGTAGCGGTAGTCGGACAGGTAGTTGCTCATGACCGCGTCGAACCAGGTCGGCATATCGGTCGGCATATAGGGCACTTTGACGAGTGCCTTGTCGAGCACCGGGACGGTGCCGAAGATGGACAACGCCTGTTCGGCTTCCTTCTCGGTGTCGGCGAACGCGGGTGAGGCGAACACGATGGCGGGATCGTCGAGTCCCATGTTCGGCACGCTTCGCGTCGCGACGATCTGCATCTCGACGCGCCGGTCAACTTCGGCGCTGACGTTGCGCGCCCAGGTGTAGATCTCGTCGGCGTAGTCGATCGGGTAGACGTACACGCTGGTACCGCAAGCACCCGGGCGCGGGTACAGCTTGAGATAGAACGACGTGACGACCGCGAAGAAGCCGGGTCCCGCACCGCGCGCCGCCCAGTAAAGATCGGCGTGATTGTCTGCGTCACAATGGATCTTGTCGCCGTCGGCGGTGACCACGTCTAGTCCGACGACGCTTTCACAAGCCAGGCCCCACACCCGGCTGTTCCAGCCATACCCACCCTGCAGCAGATATCCGCCGACGCACACGCCCCGACAGTGGCCGCCCGGGAAGAACAGATTCTGGGCTTCGAGTTCGCCGAGCAGGATGCTGCCGCCCTTGCCCGGACCGACGACGGCCACCCCTTTCTCCGCGTCGATCGTGGCGTGGTCGAGGCGGTGCAGGTCGAGCAGCAGGGCACCGTCGCGCAGGTGGTTCGCCGCCCAACTGTGCCCACCCGATCGAATGCTGACTTTGAGGCCGTTGGCTATGGCGTAGCGGATCGCGCCCACCACCTCGTCGGTATCCACCGCCTGCACGATCACTTCCGGGTAGCGGTCGGGGACGCGCTGATTCCACACCGTTTCGCGGCGGGCCGCCTCGTACCCGTCGTGGTTGCGAAAGAAGTGCCGTCCGGCGGGCAGACCATCCATGAATCAGCTCCTTGATCCACATAACGGATCTATATAGTCCGTGATGCGGCCGACTATAGTGGACTCGTGGGGCAAACGGAACGGAAATCGCCGACGAATCGCGACGAGGGAATCCAGGTGTTGCGGCGCGCTGCGGCCGCATTGGATGAGATCGCGGCGGAGCCGGGCCAACTGCGCCTGGTCGATCTCGGCGAGCGCCTCGGGCTGGCCAAATCGACCGTCCGACGACTGTTGGTGGGGCTGGTCGAGGTCGGTCTGGTCGGCGTCGACGCCGGCGGCCGGTTTTCCCTCGGTGAGCGGTTGCTGGGATTCGGCAGCGCGACCGGCGCACACATCGCGGCACGGTTCCGCCCGGTCATGGAACGCGTCGCGGCCGAGACGGACGGTGAAACGGTCGATCTGTCACTGTTGCGCGGCCAGCGGATGTGGTTCGTCGACCAGATCGAGTCGTCCCATCGGCTCCGCGCGGTCTCGGCGGTCGGCGTCCGATTTCCACTGTTCGGGACGGCCAACGGCAAGGCCGCGCTGGCGGCACTCGACGACCTGGACGCCGAGGCGGCGCTCGCCAAGATGCCCGCCGTCGAGGCGGATGCGCTACGCCGACAGCTCATCGAGATACGTTCCAGCGGAATAGCTTTCGATTACGACGAGTACACCCCCGGAATTTCCGCGGCGGCTGTCGCGCGCCGCACGGCCGGCGGCACGGTGGTCGCGATCTCGGTACCGACTCCCAGCGAGCGCTTCGCGGACAAGCGGGAGCGCATCGTGGCCGCGCTGCTGGCGGCGGCAGACTCATCGGTCTGGACGCGCTGAGGGCCGCGGCACTTCCCCGTTGCCGCGGCCGAACTCAACCTGTCGTGGCTATCGGGCCACCCGCTCCGCCAGCGACCGCAGATGGTCGGCCACGAACAACTCACCCCACTCGTGGCGCGCGGCGGACTGCGCCTCGACGAAGCTGGGTGTTTTTTCTCCGTCGCCGGCCAGGTGCACCAACGCCCAGGCCATCGCGAACACCGGAACCCGGTGACGCTGTGCAGCACTGTGCAACTCGTCGAATGCGGTGTCCGACCTACACCGGCGCAGACCGATGAGGATGCCCTGCGCGGTGTCCAGAATGCGGCCCGAACTCGGGCTGTGCGAGGTCTGGGTGGGCGCCCAGCTTGCCGTCATGCCTTGGTACCTCCTGCTACTGCTACCCAAGTACGCCCGGCGGCGCGCGCCGCGATTGGCATACCGTGCCATGATTTGCGGGTCTTTCCCGTCGCGCCAGACGTGCGCCGACATCGATACGCTCCTGTGAGCGTGCTGATATCGGCCGGATGCCGCACCGGTGAATCAGTCTGCGAGAGCCAGGACTTCGTCGAAACCGGCGACCAGGGCGTCGTGGAAGACCTGGTAGTCGGGTATGGCGGCGCTGTCCACGTTGATGCCCAATGCGCAGGTGTCGCAATAGGACAGCAGTGTGACGTTGACCGACGCGCCGATCGTCGGACCGAAGGCGTACTGCCCGCGCACGGCGGCACCGCCCAGAAAGACCGGGATCGGCACACCCGGCACGTCGCTGGCCACGAAGTCGACGTGGCGCAGCACCGACCCGATGTACCAGCGCGGCATCAGGTTCAGCACGCCGGCGATCAATTGCGTGTAGGGCAGGGACTTCTCGTCGCGTACCGCGCTGACACGCCGGTGTATTTCCCGGATCCGCCGGGCCGGATCGGGTTCGCCCACCGGCACGTCGAACCGCATCAACGTGATCCGGTTACCGCCCATGTCGTCGTTCTCGGTGCGCAGGCTGATGGGCATCGACAGATGCAGTTCGCCGACGCTCGCCCCGTGCTTTTCGTGGTAGCGACGCAACCCGCCGGTCACCCCCGCGACGAACGCGTCGTTCAGCGCGCCACCACAGTTGTGGGCAGCCGCACGCAACTGCAGACGCGACACCTCGTGCACCGCCAGATGACGAATCAGGCTGCGTTCCTTGGTCAGATCGGAACCGGTGCGGTTCAGTGGCCGCACGGTGCGGTACACCGAAGCCGCGTTGGCCGCGGCCGAACGGACGGTGTCCAGCGGGCGCCGGGCGCCGTCGTACATCAGTCGCGGCATCCACCTGGCCGCCCCGGCCACCGCATTACCCACCAGGGAAGCGTTGTAGCGCAACGTGTCACGATAGCCGCCGAGCCGGGGTGGCCCGGGAACCTGCGGCAACGCCGGGAGTTCCTCGACCTCGAAATGTTCGGCGGAGAGATCGAACAGCGTCATCGCGATCTGGACGCCGCCGACTCCGTCGGTCAGCGCATGGTGGAACTTACAGATCACGGCGGCGCCGCCGTCCTGCAGACCCTCGACCAACGTGATTTCCCACAGCGCGCGGGCCCGGTCGAAGTCCTGCATGTGGGCCAGCCGGGCCATTTCCAGGACGTCGTCGAGCGTGCCCGACCCCGAAACGGCGGTGCGGCGCAGGTGATAGTCCAGGTCGAAGTCGCGGTCGTACTCCCACCGCGGTGGGGCGGGCGGCGGCGATTCCACCACTCGCTGGCGAAAGATCGGCAGCTTGCGACTCAGTAGGTCGAACCGGTCGCGGACGGCGTCCCAGTCCGGAGAACCGTCCAGCACGATGACACTGACCACGGTCGAGCGCAACCGTGGATCGGTCTCCATCGCCCACGTGAAAGCGTCACTGTTGCGCATGAATTCGGTCACGATCGGTTCCACGATTCAAACCTACGACCGCCGGCTGCCGATGTCGCTGGGTTGTTGGCAGCCAATGACTTTGGTCCCTGGAAGTCGGGCCCTTCGTCTCGCAGGTCAGGGGCCGAGCACGCGGCGGGTGTAGTCGTTGCGGAAGACGCGATCGGGGTCGAGTCGATCGCGGACGGCGACGAACCGGTCCCAGTCGGGGTAACGCGGGCGCAGCGTGGCGGCGCTCTGATAGTGCCGCTTGCCCCAATGCGGCCGTCCCGCATACTCGTTCATGATCTCCTCGACGGCACGGAAGTAGCTTTCGAACTCCATACCGGTGAACTGGTGCACCGCTATGTAGCAGGTGTCGCGGCCGTACGCGGTCGACAGAAACGCGTCGTCGGACGCGGCGAAGCGCACTTCGAGGGGGAACATGATCGGCAGCCGGCGCCGGCGCACGACGTCGATCACCCGCTGGACGGCGAGCTGCGCGTGTTCGCGCGGAATCGCGTACTCCATCTCGGTGAATTTCACGTTGCGCTCGCTGGCATAGACCTTCCAGCCGTGGTCCTGGACTTGCGCCGGCGACATCAGGCCGGTGAGCAACTGGTTCAGCGCGGGCGCGGCGTGCGGAAACCGCCGTCCGGCGCGGCAGATGACGTTCAGGCCGATGTTCTCGAACTCTTCGCCGAGTTTTTTCCGCCACCGCGGCTGTGGTCGGGGTTCCTCGTTGCTGCGCCGCGTGCTGCGGGTCAAGGCGGTGTCGCCGTAGGGAAAGACGAAGAATTCGAAGTGGTCGTTGCCGTCGACATGTTCGTCGAGCTGCTCAAGCGTCTGGCTCAGCGGTCGCAGCTCGTCCTGGCGGTGCAAGGTGAACAGCGGAACCACCTTGAACGTGACCTGGGAGATCACGCCCAGCGCCCCGAGCGACACCCGCGCGGCCAGATAGGCCTCCTCGTCTGACCGAGCGGATACCTGCAGGACGTCACCGCCGGCGGTGACCAGCCGCGCCCCGACGAGCTGGGCCGACACGTTCTGGAACCGGGCGCCGGTGCCGTGCGTAGCGGTCGCCGTCGCCCCGGTGATCGACTGCTTGTCGATATCGCCCTGATTTTCAATCCCGAACCCGCGTCGGGCCAGCTGCCCGAACAGCGAATGCAGTTGTGCGCCACCCTCGACCGTAGCCAGCCCGTTGGCCGCATCGAGGTCGACGATGCGCTGCAGACCGGTCATGTCGATCATGACGCCGTCAGTGCAGGCGCAGTCGGTGAACGAGTGCCCGGTCCCCACCGCACGAACCGGCTCGCCGCGTTGCGCCGCGCGGGCGACGATCTCGACCAGTTCGGCTTCCGAGGTCGGGCGTTCGATCGCCGCCGGCGCGCAGACCTGATCGCCGGCCCAGTTGGTCCATGTCGTCATAGGAACGTCTGCCCCTCCCCGCGGTACGTCGGGACGGTGTCGACGATCGCCGCGCCTCGTATCAGGTACAGCCGGTCGAACCGCTCGCACAACTCGCCGGCCTTGGTGTGGCGGAAATACACCTTCTCCCCGACTTTCAGGCGCCGAGCGGCTTCGCCGGTCAGGGGTGTCTGGACTTCGCCGGTGCCTTCCAGCGCATTCAGCTTCAGACCGGTCGGCAGGTACGGCGTCGGCATCCGGTCTTTGGCGCCCACCCCGCTGGCCAGATAGCCACCACCGAGCGCGGTCACCGTCTTGTCGTCGGGACGGCGCGACACCGGTAACGCGAACATCGCCGCCGGCTGCAGGGTGAAAGTGGAATAGGAGTCGAACAGTGTCGGAGCGTAGAACCCCGAGCCCGCGGTCGCCTCCGTCATCGCCGGTTCCCGGGCGACCAGTTGCAAGTCTCCGGTGCCGCCGGCGTTGACGATTTCGAGATCGGCGACTTCGCGCACGAGATCCACTGCGCGGGCGCGACGTTCACTCAATTCTGCGATGGAACGGCGCTGCATCCAGCCCACGACCGCATTCTGCGCGCGTTTTCCGGAAACCTGGTCACCCAGCCCGGCGATGTGCCCCTCGTAGGACATCAGCGCGACGAGCTTGAGCGCCGGGCGTCTGGCGATCTCCTCGGCGAGCGCGCGGGCCTGTTCCGGAGTGTGCAACGGCGAGCGTTTGGGCCCGATCTTCAGCCGCCCGCCGGCCCACCACAGACCGGCGTCCAAGTCCAGGCATAACCGGATGGGCTGGTCGGTCACCGCCTGGATCAGGTCGAGATGTTCAACGCTGTCGACCATCACGATCGGTGCTCCCGTGGGATCCGCGGCGGTGAGCTCGCCGAGTTCGCGCAGCGCCGCGCGGTCTGTCGTCGGGTAGGCGAGCAACAGGTTGCCGAAACCCTGACCGGCCAACCACAGTGTCTCGCGCAGGGTAAAGGTCATCAGGCCCTCGAAGCGAGGGCTGGACTCGAGGATCTGACGCTGTAACGGCCTGCACCGCAACGACTTCGACGCCACCCGGATCGGCTTGTCGCCCGCCCGGCGCAGCATCTGCCCCGCGTTGTGCCACATCGCGTCGAGGTCTACGAACGCAAACGGCGCATCGAGATCGGCGAAGGCCTGTTCGTAGCGTTGCAGCCGGCCGGGTGAATCCAGCCTGACCTGCTCGTCACCGGCATGCACGCCGTCACCCTAGACGAAATCGCGGTCAAAGGATCGCTTTGGCGTCCTTCGCGGCCGCGATCTCGTCCCATCCCAGGTCGAGTTCGAGCAGTATCTCTTCGGTGTGCTGGCCGTGTTCGGGCGCACGCGTGGGGCCGGGCGGGGTCTCGTCGAATTGGACCGGCGCGGCCACGGTCCGGTACTTCTCGCCCCGGTCATCGACATTGGTGATCACGTAGCCGTTGGGTTCCACCTGCGGATCGTCGAGGGTTTCCCGCGGCGTGGCCAACGCGCCCCATACCCCTGGTTCGTCCTTCAGCACCTGGCGCCAATGCACAAGGTCTTGGGCGGCAAAAGCTTTGGCGAAGATGTCCGTCGCTTCGGTGGCGTTGGCGATCAGATTACTCGACGGCACGAACCGCTCGTCGTCGACGAGTTCGGGCAGACCCATGCGACGGCAGAAGCCGGCCCAGAACTTGTCGGGTTGCAGGAAGACCAGCTGAATCCACCTGTCGTCCTTGGTTTTATACCGGGCTACCAAGGGATTGATCGCCAACCCTGGTGGTGCGCCCGGGATGCCGTCCATGTCGAACAGGTCGGCCACCGAAATGGACGGCGCGATGGCCCACATCGCCTGCGCCAGCAACGACGAGTCGACGATGCTGGGCGCACCGGTGCGTTCCCGGTGGAACAACGCCGCACACACGCCGCCGGCCAGCGTCGCGCCGCCCTGCAGGTCACCGAACGCCGGACCCTGGACCGCCGGGTTCTCGGTGCCGAACGGAGTGAGCGTGTAGGCCACCCCGCCCCGGGCCAGGTAGGTGGCGGCGTCGAATCCGCCACGGTCCCGATCGGGACCGCGCACGCCCAGGCCGGTGCCCCGGGCAATGATGATGTCCGGGTTGAACGCCCGAATGTCGTCGACCGTCAACCGGGCCCGCTCCAGCGCGCCGGGCAGCCAATTCGTCAGAAACACATCCGCCGAAGCCAACAACCGGCCGAACAGCTCTCGGCCGGTGTCGGACTTGATGTCGATCGCGACGCTGCGTTTGCCCCGGTTGCTCAGCTCCAGGATGAAGTCGACATCAGCGCGTGCCGCCGCACGGGTGAAGCCGCCAACCACCAGCGCGCGCCCCGGGTCTCCGGAGGCAACGCCTTCGACCTTGATGACGTCGGCGCCCCAGTCAGCCAGGGCGACTCCGGCCGACGGCACGTACGTCCAGGACGCCAGTTCGACCACCCGCACCCCGGAGAGCATGCCCGTCATCGCCTACCCCTTTAGTGACGTACGTCATTTCTTGCTATTTTAGATATTCTAGCTACTGTAAGGAATGAGTTGGCCCGGCTGGCCGGACCACGTGCACACGGAGCCGGACAATGGGGGCAGCGCTGACGACGAAAGACTCTGCGAGGCAAGCAGTCTGCATGCTGGCCGCCGAGGGTGCCGGCACCCCCAAAAGTCCAGCCGGGTCGTTGACGTGAACGACGGCAACGCGCAGTCGTCGGACCAGCGGCGCCTGTATGAGTTGATGGCGCTGATGAAGGCGGCCGACGACCGGTTGTCCAAGGGCATCGGCACCGGCGAGTTCATGTGCGTGTACTGGCCGTCGCGCGGTCAGGAAGCCATCGCCGCCGCCATGGCAGTGGCTTTGCGCCCCGGCGATCAGTTGGTGACGACCTATCGCGGCTTGCACGATCTGATCGGCAAGGGCGTGCCCCTCGAGGAGATCTACGGCGAGATGATGGGCCGGGTCGTCGGCGCTGCCCGGGGCAAGGGCGGCACCATGCACATCGCCAATCCTGGTGTGGGAGTGATGTTCTCGACCGGGATCGTCGGAGCCGGCCCACCCGTGGCGGTGGGCCTGGCGATGGCGGGCAAACGCAGGGGACTCGACCGCGTCACGGTGGTCAGCTTCGGCGACGGCGCCACCAACACCGGCTCGTTTCACGAGGCGGCCAACATGGCCGCGCTGTGGGATCTGCCACTGGTCTTCGTCTGCCAGAACAACCTGTACGCCGAGATGACGCCGACGTCGGACACGATGAAGCTCCAGCACGTCGCCGACCGCGCCGCCGGGTACGGGATGCCGGGCGTGCGGGTCGACGGCAACGACCCGCTTGCGGTGAAGGCGGCGCTGGACGAGGCACTGGAGCGGGCGCGGCGCGGCGACGGACCGACCTTCGTCGAGTGCGTGACGTTCCGGTTCCGCGGTCACTATTTCGGGGACCGGATGCCCTACATCCCGAAGGATCAGCTCGCCGCGGCGATGGCCGCCGACCCGGTGCCGCGGTTCCGCGGGTATCTGGTCGATGCCGGAATATGCGGAAGCGACGAACTCGACCGCATCGACACCGACGCCGCGGCGCGGGTCGAGGCGGCGTTGCGCACGGTGCTGAGCGCCGACCCGCCGTCCACCGAGGAACTCGACCAGGACGTGTACGCGACGCCGATCAGATTCCCGGCATGAGGCTGGAAAACCGCATGGCAGAACAAGAAATGACGATGCGCGAGGCGCTCAACCTCGCGCTGGACCAGGCGCTGGCAGCCGACGATCGGGTGTTCCTGCTCGGCGAGGACATCGCCGACCCGGGTGCGTCCGGCCCGACCGCGGGACTGTCGTCGAAGTACGGTCACGAGCGGGTGCTGGATACGCCGATCTCCGAAGCGGGCATCGTCGGGGCCGCGATCGGTGCGGCGATCGACGGGCTGATCCCGGTGGCCGAGATCATGATCATGGACTTCATCGGTATCGCCGCCGACCAGCTGATCAACAGCGCCGCCAAACTGCGGTTCATGACGGCGGGTCGCACCACCGCGCCGATCACCATCCGCACCCAGGTCTACGCCGGCCTGGCGACCGGGGCGACGCATTCCCAGTCCCTGGAGGCCTGGTTCATGCACATCCCAGGCATGAAGGTCATCGTCCCGTCCACCCCGCGCGACGGCAAAGGTCTGCTGACCGCGGCGATCTTCGACCCGGACCCATGCCTGTTCGTCGAGACGATCCGGTTGCAGAGCCGCAAGGGACCGGTCCCGGTCGACGCCGGCTTCGCAATCCCGTTGGGACAGGCCGATATCAAACGTCCGGGCACCGACGTGAGCCTGATCGGCTACGGCCGCGCGGTGCACGACGCGCTCGCGGCGGCGGCCACGCTGGCCGAACAGGGAGTCAGCGCCGAAGTCGTCGACCTGCGCACCCTGGTGCCGCTGGACGTCGAGACCATCGTCGAATCCGGCCGCCGGACAAGACGAGTCGTGATCGTGCACGACGCCGTCCAGTTCGCCGGACCGGGAGCCGAGATCGCCGCGATCCTGCACTCCGAACTGTTCGACGAACTTGACGCGGCGATCGAACGGGTCGCCGCCCGTTTCGTGCCCAATCCGGCCGCGCCGGCATTGGAAGCACAGATGTATCCCTCGCCGGCGCGGATCGTCGCAGCGGCCCGACGCGCTCTGGAAAAGTCCCGCGAGAAAGCCAGAGTGCGTGACTGACTTCATCATTCGGATCCCCCGGGTGTCGGTGGCCGTCTCGGAAGCCGAACTCACCGACCTGCTCGTCAACGCCGGCGACTACGTCGACGAGGGCACCCCGATCTACGTGATCGCCACCGAGAAGGTGGAGCAGGAAATCGAGGCCGGCGCCGCGGGAACCGTGCAGTGGACCGGCCAGGTTGGGACGACCTACGACATCGGCGCCCAAATCGGCGTCATCACTTCATAATCCGGACTAGCGAAAGGTACTCCCCCGATGGACCTCAACGAGACCCGCGAGCGAATCATCTACGAAAAGGAGGGTGCGATCGCGCGGGTGATTCTGAACTGGCCGGAGAAGGCCAACGCCCAGGACCAGAAACTGGCCGAGGAGGTCGACGCCGCACTGCTGGACGCGGACCGCGATTACGACATCAAGGTGCTGATCCTGAAGGCGAACGGCAAAGGTTTCTGCTCGGGTCACGCGATCGGCAACAACGCCGTCGACTACCCGGATTTCGTCACCGCCGCCGGGGTGATGGGCACGCCGTGGAAGCCGCAGACCGACCTGTTCGTCAAGCCGATCCTGAACTTGTGGGAATTCTCCAAGCCGACCATCGCGCAGGTACACGGTTACTGCGTCGGCGGCGGCACGCATTACGGGCTGACCACCGACATCGTGATCGCCGCCGAGGACGCCTACTTCTCCTATCCGCCGCTGCAGGGCTTCGGTATGCCATCGGGCGAATGCTCCATCGAGCCTTGGGTTTTCATGAACTGGCGCCGTGCGGCGTATTACCTGTACCTGGCCGAGGTGATCGACGCCAAGAAGGCGCTGGAAGTCGGTCTGGTCAACGAAGTGGTTCCCCGCGACCAGCTGGACACGCGGGTGGAGGCGATCGCCCGCCACATCGCGCAGGCCCCGATGACGACGCTGCTGGCCACCAAGGCCAATCTCAAGCGTGCCTGGGAACTGATGGGCATGCGGGTGCACTGGCAGAGTTCCAACGACCTCGTCGCGCTCGCCTCGATCAGCAAGGACGTGCAGCAATTGATTCAGACCGTGTTCAAGGACAAGGTGCTGCCGTCCGAGCAGGCCCGGCGCCAGGCCGCCGCGGCCGCTTCGACCGATGGCGCCGCCAGTTCCTGAGCCGATGAACATCGCCGACCATGCGAGCACAGCGCCGGATTCCCCGGCACTGCTCACCGAGGGCGGCGTGATCACGTTCGGTCAGTTGTACACCCGCAGCCAGCGGGTCGCCGCGGCGCTGCACGATGCCGGGCTGCGCCTGGGTGACGGGGTGGCGCTGATCCTGCCGAATCGCCCCGAGTTCTTCGAGATCACCTGGGGTTGCCAGCTTTCCGGTTTGTACTACACCGCGGTCAACACTCATTTCACTGCCGACGAAGTCGCTTACGTCATCGACGATTCCGACGCCAAGGCGGTCTTCGTGGATGCATCCCTGCAGGGACTTGTGCGAGATCTCCGGAAAGTCGATGTGCAGGTGACTGTCGGGGATCGCCTGCCTACCCCGAATGGGTACGAGGACCTGCTGGCGGCGGCCGGCGCGGCGCCCCCGGTGTCGGACGGGTCGGAGATGCTGTACTCCTCGGGCACCACCGGGCGGCCCAAGGCGGTACGTCGCCCACTTCCGTTCGACGGCAACGGATCCTGGGCGCAAGCGGTCCTGCAACTGGCGCTGACCCGCAAGTACGGGATGGACCCTTCCAGTGTGTATCTCTCCCCCGCGCCGCTGTATCACGCCGCCGGCGTGAACTACACGATGGCCGTCAACCGGGTCGGGGCCGCCTCGGTGATCATGGAGAAGTTCGACGCCGAAACGGTGTTGCGCCTGATCGATGAACATCGGGTCACCCACGCGCAGTTCGTGCCGACGATGTTCGTGCGGATGCTCAAGTTGCCTGCGGCGGTCCGGGCGAAGTACGACGTGTCCAGCCTGCAGTGCGTGATTCATGCGGCCGCACCGTGCCCGGTGGACGTCAAGCACCGGATGATGGACTGGTTCGGCCCGATCATCCACGAATATTACGGCGGCACTGAGGGTTTCGCCGGCACCACGATCGGGCCCGAGGAGTGGCTGGCGCACCCGGGTTCGGTCGGCATCCCGATGACCGCCGTCCACGTCGTCGGTGAGGACGGCAGCGAGCTACCGGTCGGCGAATCCGGTGAGCTGTACTTCGAGGGCGGCCCCGACTTCGAGTATTTCAAGGACCCCGCCAAGACCGCCTCGGTCTACAACGAACACGGCTGGCGCACACTGGGCGACATCGGCCGGGTCGACGCGGACGGCTACCTCTACCTCACCGACCGTGCCACGTTCATGATCGTCTCCGGCGGGGTCAACATCTACCCGCAGGAAGTGGAGAACCTGTTGGTGATGCATCCCAAACTAATCGACGCGGCCGTGTTCGGCGTGCCCAACGAGGAATACGGCGAGGAGGTCAAGGCTGTCGTACAGCCGGTAGCCGGCATCACACCCGGCGCCGACCTGGAGGCCGAACTGATCGACTACTGCCGGACGCACCTGGCGACCTATAAATGCCCGCGCACCATCGAATTCGATGTCGAACTGCCGCGGGACCCGAACGGCAAGCTCTACAAGAGGCGCATCCGCGAACGCTACTGGCAGGGACGGATGTCGCGGATCTTATGAACGAGGACGAGGCATGGATGTGAACTGGACGCCGCTTCCGGTGCCGTGGGCGGTGCAGTCGCCGGATCGGATCCCCAAGCAGCGGTACTACGACCCGGACTTCTACGCGCTGGAGAACGAGAAGTTCTGGCCACGGGTGTGGCAGATGGCCTGCCGGCTCGAGGAGATCCCGAAGACCGGTGATTTCGTGGAGTACGAGATCCTCGATCAGTCCGTCATCGTGGTGCGGGTGGACGCCGAGACGGTGCGGGCCTACCACAACGCGTGCCGGCATCGCGGCGTGAAATTGGTGGAAGGCTCCGGATCCCTGCCTGGATCCCGGCGCACCTTCGTCTGCCCGTTTCACGGCTGGTGCTGGAACATCGAGGGCCGCAACACGTTTGTCCTCCGGCCGGACGCGTTCGACGAGTCCAATTTGGACCCGCAGGATCTCGCCCTGGTGCCGGTGCGATGCGAAGTGTGGGGCGGGTGCGCGTGGATCAACCTCGACGACGACGCGCCGGGGCTGCGGGACTGCTTCGAACCGTTCGCGACGATCTACGACGCCTGGCGGGTCGAATCGCTGCGCACCGAATGGTGGCAGTCGTGCCGGCTCCCGGTGAACTGGAAGCTCGCGACTGCCGCGTTCATGGAGGGATACCATGTCCCGCAGACTCACCCGCAGCTGCTGCCGTCGGCGCAGCCCAGGACCTCGGGACCGATCGGTCTGGCTCAAACCAGCCTGTACTTCATGCGTACGTTGGGTGAAGGCATGGCCGGCATGACCCATGCGAATGACATCAGAATTGCCGAGGGCCTGCAGGACATCGACCTGCCCGCCGACCCCGCCGAGGCGATGGCGGTGTGGAAGCGCACGCTCAATGACGCTGTGGTGCACTGGCATCGGGCCCGCGGCTGCGACATCCCCGACCTGAACGAATTGCAGCGCCGCGGCATCGTCGATGCGATCGGCTTCTGCTTCCCGCACTATTTCCTGTTGCCGCAGTACAGCAGTGCCTCGTCGTACCGCATTCGTCCCCTCGGCCCGGAGGAGACGTTGTTCGAGATCTGGTCGCTGACCCGCATCCCGCCCGATCAGGTCACCGGCAAACCGATTCCGCCCGAGCCCATGGCACCCGACGATCCGCGCTGGCCCCCGATTCCGGCTCAAGACTTCTCCAACCTGCCCAAGCAACAGAAAGGCCTGCACTCCAAGGGATTCGAGTTCATGCGGTTGTCCAGCCAGATCGAGGGGTTGATCTCCAACTTCGAACGCGTCATCGACGGCTTTCTCGCCGACCTTCCGTACCGGGCGCTGGTGCCGGCGATCCAGAAGACCAACACCACCATCGACGTCCCGATCGCCGATCTCGGCTTCCAGGAAGGTATCCGCCGATGAGCACCGTCAACTGGGACCGCTCCGTCGACCTGGTGATCGCGGGCAGCGGTGGCGGCGGCATGGTCGCCGGCCTGGCCGCACTGGACGCCGGACTGCAACCGCTGATCGTCGAGAAACAAGGTCTGGTCGGCGGTTCGACGGGATTGTCCGGTGGCATCGTCTGGCTGCCGAATAATCCGCTGATGCGCGCCGACGGTATCGCCGACTCGCACGAGGACGGCCTGGCCTACCTGGCCGACGTGGTCGGTGACATCGGTGCGGCTTCCTCCCCCGCACGACGCGAGATGTTCCTCACCGCCGGCTACGAGATGATCAACTTCCTGTTGCGCAAGGGAGTTCGGCTCATCCGCTGCGCCGGCTGGAGCGACTATTACCCGAACCACAAGGGCGGCAACGAGTCCGGCCGAGCGGTCGAAGGCATCCCGTTCGACGCCGCCGAACTCGGTTCGTGGCGCGACAAAGTACAGCCCTCGCTGGCCAAGAATTACGGGTACGTGGTGCTGACCAATGAGCTGCGTTCGGTGCAGTACTACAACCGCGCGCCGCGCGCTTTCGCGGTCGCCACCAAGGTATTCGCCCGGACCAGAGCCGCGCGCATCGCCCGTCGCCAGATCCTGACCAACGGTGCGTCGCTGATCGGGCAGCTGCTCAAGGTGCTGATCGAACTGAGCGACGGTCAGCCTCCGCTGTGGATCAACGCCGCCATGGACGATCTGATCGTCGAGGACGGCCGCGTGGTGGGCGCACGCATCATCCGCGACGGCAGGCCGGTGAACGTCGAAGCGCGCAAAGGAATTCTGTTGGCCGCCGGGGGTTTCGGCCACAACGCGGACATGCGCCGGCAGTACAGCGGTGACCAGCCGAACGACGGCAAGTGGTCGATCGCCAACGCCGGTGACACCGGCGAGGTGCTGCAGGCCGCGATGCGCCTCGGCGCGAAGACCGATCTGCTGGACGAAGCGTGGTGGCTGCCCTCGGTTTTCATCGCCAACGGCGGCGCGGCCGCGGCGTCGCTGGGTTCGGGCCGGCAACGTCCGGGGGCCATCTACGTCGACTCCACCGGCCGGCGGTTCTGCAATGAGTCGAATTCCTATGTCGAGGTGGGCAAGGCGATGTACGCCAACAAGGCGGTGCCGTGCTGGATGGTGTTCGACGACGGGTATGTGCGCCGCTATGTTGCCGGGACCAATCCGCTCAATCGTCAGCACCTGCCTCCTGCGCTGATCGAGAGTGGTGCGGTCAAACGCGCCGATACGCTGAGCGGCCTGGCCCGCCAAATCGACCTTCCCGCTGACGAACTGACCCGAACCGTGCAGCGGTTCAATGCCTTCGCCGCCAAGGGGCTGGACCCCGATTTCGGCCGGGGGCAGTCGGCCTACAACGACTGCCTCGGCGATCCCGGCTACCGGCCCAATGCCGCCGTGGGCCCACTGGACCGGGCGCCCTATTACGCCACCAGAGTCCTGCCGGCCGACGTCGGCACCTGCGGCGGCGTGATCACCAACGAGCACGCCCAAGTCCTCGACGAGCACGACCGGGTGATCGAGGGGCTGTACGCCACCGGGAATACCACGGCGACGGTGATGGGCCGAACCTATCCGGGGGCCGGGGCGAGCATCGCCAGCTCGATGGTGTTCGGCTACGTCGCCGCACGACACGCCGCGGGCCGCAAGGTCGCCGGCGAGATGAGCCGTTAGCCGGGCGCTTCGTCCCGGCCGATGAAGTCGCGGGGCTTCATGCCCGACTGCATCAGTTCGGCGCGGCGGGCCTGCACGTCGGACGCGGCGCCGACCATGTTGGTCAGGATGTGACTGACCTGCAGGTGCACCCGCATGCCCATCAGCTCCCAGGCCCGCTTGACGTTGTTCTTGACCGCCATCAGGGTGGTCAGCGGGATCTGGGCGATCTTGCGCGCCATCTCCTCGACGGTGTCCTCGAGCTGATCACGCGGCACCACCTTGTTGAGTAGACCCCAGTCGAGGGCCTGCTCGGCCGTCAGCGTCGGCGCCAGCAGTAACCAGTCCATGGTGCGGTGCCAGTTCATCAGCAGCCACGGCTCGATCATGGTGTGACCGCCGGGCTCACCAAGGCTTTGGGCAAGGGGCATCTGGAAATACGCGTCTTCGGAGGCAACGCAGAAGTCGGTCAGCAGACCCAGATAGATCCCGCCGCCCATGCAGTAACCGTGGATCTGCGAGATCGTCGGCTTCGGGAACTCCCACAGGTACAGCGTCGGCCACAGGAACAGGTCGGCGGAGCCTTTGTAAAGGTCCTCGAAGTTGTCGCCGAAGTCGGGATAAGGGTTTTCGTCCGGGCCCCAGCGTGCGACGTGGCCGCCGCAGAAGCCTTTTCCGTTCGCCTTGAGGATGACGACCTTGATCTCCCGGTCGCGATCCGCTTCGTGCAGGCAGGTGTCGACTTCCTCGACCAGTACGGCGTCTTTGGTGTTGGCCTTGTCGACCCGGTTGAGAATGATTCGCGCGATTGGTGGTTCGCGCTCGTAGATGACCGCTTCGAGGACGCGCCGCTCCATCTTCGTGACACTACCTCTCGCACGTCAGGCACGTGCCAAAAGCCACGCGTGCCCGTCACCCTCGCCGCTCGCCACTACGTCCAGTTGGGCGAACACGGCGGGTAGTTCACCGGCGGCTGCCCGAAACTCTCCCGGTGCGGCGTCGACCTCGCTGAGCGTCGCGATCGCCAGGAGTCCGCCCGGTGCCAGCCGACCGATCAGGTCCTGATCGAGGCGACGGTCACGAAACTTGTTGCACAGGATCAGGTCCACCGGTTCGCCGGCCGGCAGCCCCTCGTCGAGGTCGACGACGTCGAAGCGGCAGCGACCGTCAACACCGTTGCGCCGAGCCAGATCTCGGGCCTGCCGGATGGCGACGTCGGAAACGTCCAGTCCCCACACGTGCAACCCCCGGATCGCCAACCAGACCGACGCCAGTCCCTGGCCGCAGGCGATATCCAACGCCCGTCCTGTCTCGGGTATTAGATCGACATGAGCGGCAAGGACTTTCGGTGCAGCGACGGTCTGCGCGGGCCCCCAACGGGTATAGCGTTCGTCCCAGCGGTGACGGTCCTGCCCGGTCATGGTGCCGACGTTACCGGCGCGCCGCCCCGGATTCCGCGGTCTCCGACGGGCGGGGATCGCCGAATCGCTGGTGGATCGCGCGCATCGGATCGGCGGTGGTGCCGGGAAATCCGCGATAGGGCGACCGCCTGCGCAGGTACCAGCGGACAATGGGAGCCGCCAAGCGCAGCGGGAAGCGCAACCAACCGACCGCGGCGCGGGTTTCGTCCAGCATGCTGGAGAGTGAATGATGCTGGAACGCAAGCGCTTGCTGCGCGGGGACGGTGTCCAGCCAGTCGGTGGCATACCAGGTCAGATCGTCGTCAGGATCGCCTGGCCGGCCCGCCGGGATGGCACCGGGCAGACCCATCGCCGCTGCGTAGTCGGATCCGATCTCAGCCTGGGTGATCCGGTGGGTGTGATCGCCGCCGATCAGGAAGATCTGCCGCACCTGGTCGGTGACGGTGGCCGCGCAGCACGCGTGAGCGACGTCGCGGACGTCGACGGTGTGAATGCGCCCGTCGGACGGCAGTACCGCCTCGAAGAACACCAGGTCGCGGTCAATTTCAAAGCGTGGTTTGGCGGTGAGCACGCCGCCCAGACGCAGCACCACCCAGTCCAGGTCGGACGTCACGACGCACTGCTCGGCCAACGACTTGTGCTGTCCGTACAGATCGGTCGGCCGCACCGGCGTGGTCGCCGTCAGCAGCGAATCGTCACGATGGGGGTTGCGCGCACCGTAGACCGCGATACTGGATACCTGCACGAATCGCGGGGGGACCGTCAACTGCGACGCGGCCCTGACCAGGGTCGCGGTCGCGGTGACGTTGACGGCGAACGCAAGTTCAGGACGGGCATAGCAGAACGGCGGGATGATCGCCGCGAGATGAACGATGGCGGTCGGGGCGACAGTCTCGAGCAGAGCGGTGACGTCGTCGGGCGATGTGAGGTCGGCCCACCGGATCTGGACCGAGGGATGTGCGGTGAGTTGCTGTGCGCGCTTGCGGTGCGCGGGCGCGTCGAGGTCAGTGGCGATTACCTGACGGCCCCGCTCGGCCAGGGCGGCCACCACCGCGGAGCCGACCAGACCGAAGGCGCCGGTCACCAGTACCCGCTCGGCCGCACTCATACTGCTCCCATTCGTTTCTGGACACCTGTCTAGGTGTTGCTTGTACGGTATCAATCGTCACCTCGATACGGCAAGCGAGGACGATCTGGTCCGCAATCAACACGTGACGGTCCACTGTCTTCCGATGTGCTTGTCCCGAACGTTCCGCTTTTCCTACACTGGACGGGTGTCTAGAGAAGCGACGTCGCCTGCGACGAGCGACGTCAGCACAGCGCGCCGATCCGACCGGCGGCCGGGTCAGACCATCCGCAAAGTGCTCGACGCCGGGTTGGAGGAACTACGCCAGTCCTCGTACGCCAACCTCACGATGCGCGCCGTGGCCCAGCGCGCGGGCGTGTCGCCGGCCAGTGCTTACACCTACTTTTCGTCCAAGAGCGCTCTGGTCGCGGCCGTGTATCTGCGCTTCCTGCGTGAGCTGCCGTTGCACACCGACGTCAACGACACCACCAAGACCCGGGTCAGCGCGACGATGCGGGACATGGCGCTGGTCGTGGCTGACGAGCCAGAGTTGACTGCCGGGTGCGGCGCCGCCCTGATGGCCGACGACCCCGCCGTCGCACCCTTGCGGAATGAGATCGCGGTCGAGGTGGCGCGGCGGATCGGCGCCGCGCTCGGCCCCGGCTGGCCCGGCGCAGTGAAGTCGACGCTGCAGATGACCTTTGCCGGCGCCTTGATGAGCGCGCGGTTCACCACCTATCAGGAAATTTCCGGACAACTCGACGAAGCGGTGAATCTGATACTCGGGGCTTCCGTCGCGTAGGAATCCAAATCGGTTGTCTGACAGCAGTTCTGGCTACGGGCCGTCGTCGTCCTCGGGGATCAGGAGTTTCTCGGGGTGGTGGAATGTGTT